>NZ_JBFTER010000005.1:0-86375 GCF_047229345.1 Cellulomonas jepli
GGCTGCCCGAGGCTGTCGTACGCCTGCCGCACGCGCTGACCCGCGAAGTGCCGCGCGGTCGGCGGCCGCCGCGCCACGAGCACGTCGCGGGCGACCGCCTCCCGGCCGCCCGCGGCGCGCACGGTGCGCAGGAGCTCGAGGTTCTCGAACAGCACGTCGCCGTCGTAGCCGCCGGTGGCCAGGAGCGTCGAGCGGCGGACACCGAGCGCACGTCGTCGTCGGCGAGCACCACGTGCTCGTGACGCGCGAGCCGGACGCCCGTCATGACGCCCGCGACCTTGCCGTTGCAGCCCGGCCACGGGTCGGGGCGCTCGTGGCGCACGAGCCCGTGCCAGGCCCGCGCGTGCGCGGCGAGGAGCGGGGGCGGCGAGCCGTCGACGACGACGACCTCCTGCACGAGCCCGGTGAGCCCGCGCAGGTACGCGGTCAGCTCGTCGAGGTCGCCGTCGTCGGCCCAGCGCAGCGGGAGGACGTAGGTCAGGGCCAGGCGGTGAGGTCCCACGGCGCGGCCCTCATGCGGCGCGCAGGGACGAGCGGCCCGCCTGCCAGGCCGTCATGATGTGCTCGGCGACGGCGTCGTCGAGCGCGAGGCAGACCGCGGCGCCGAACAGGATGTCCGCGGTGAGCTCCGGCTCGTCGCGCGCCAGCCCGCCGGCCAGGTCGCGTCCCGCGATCTGCTCGTGCACGGCGTCCGCCTCGACGTGCTCGTCGAAGTACAGCGTCGTCTCCGGCCCGTGGCCGTGGCGGCGGAAGCCGTTGCCGTAGAAGCGGTTGGGCAGCGACGACGTCATCTCGAACGCCGCGAGGTGCCCGGCGACGGCGCCGCGAAGGCGCCGGTGCAGCCCGAACAGCGACATCGCGTTGAGCGACGCGAGCGTGATCGCGGGGAGCTCCTCGACGTACCGGCCGTAGGCGTCGTCGAGCCCGAGCCCGCGCATCGTCTGCGCGAACAGGGCGGCGTGCATGCGCTCGGGGTCACCGCCGCCGTACTCGTCGGCCTGGATCTCGACGAGCGCCGCCTTGGGGCCTCCGGACAGCCGAGGGACGGCCCACGTGTGCGGGTCGGCCTCCTTGAGCTGGTAGAGCGAGCGCTGCACGAGCAGCTCACGGAGCTGGCCCTCGGAGGCCTTCTTGCCGACGTACCGGGCGAGGCCGGGGCCGGTCTCCGCGGCCGCCATCGTGAACAGCGTCTCGGCGACGCCCGCCTGGTCGAGGCCGTGCGCGTCGGGCACCTTGACGCGCTCGCGCAGCTCGGTCTCGAACGCGTCCTCGAGGCGCCGGCGGGCGCGCAGGAGGCCCGGCTCCCACTCCCAGCGGTCGTCGACGTCCTCGAAGCCGCGGTAGTGCAGCTCGTACAGGCAGAACAGCGCGAGCTGGACGTCGTCGTCCTCGAGCAGGTCGGTCGACGCCGCGAGCGCGTCCGCGACGGGGAGCGCCGGCGCGGGGTCGTCGTCGCCGGGGACGGGTCCGCGCAGCAGCGGGACGAGGGCGGAGCTCAGCGGTCCACGGGGGGTGGGGAGGATCATGTGCGGGGCACCTCGTCTGAGCCGGTGGGCTCGCGGGGGAAGGTCCGCGGCGCCTGCCTGGCCGCGGTCACGGGGTCATACCGGACAAGCGTGCACCGCCCCCTGCTGCCCCGCATCCGGTGGCGTCAGCCGGCTCCGGGCCTCTCACCTGCGGAAGCACCCGGCGAGCCGGCCGACGGCGCCCCGGCCGGCCCGTCCGGCGGGACGCCGTCGCCGCGCGCCCGGCCCTCGGCGATCAGGGCGAGGCGGTGCAGCGCCTCCTTGTTGCGCGGGACGATCGCGGCCTTGCGCAGCGCGCGCGGGACGAGCGTGCCCGGGCCCTTGACGGCGTCCTCGGCGAGCACGACACGGCACGACGCGGGCCCGTCGGGCCGGACGTCGATGACCACGCGCGCCTCCCCGAGCGGCCAGCCGTGGGCCTGCAGCTCGAGGCGTCCGCGGGGGTCCCAGCGGCGGGAGACGGTCTTGTCGTTGATCACGAACGGCCACACCCCCGCCGAGTGGTGGATCGCCGCGCCCGGCTCGGGCCAGTGCGCGTCGACCTCGCGGATGCGCGACGCGCCCACGACCCAGCCGGCGTACAGCCAGCCGTCCTCCAGGACCTGGACGACGACCTCCGCGGCGCAGCCGACCCGCCGCTCCACGACGGCCATGCCGCCGCTGAGCGGACCGGACCGGGTGTGCGTCTCGCGGGCCCCGTGCGTCGTGCTGTCCGTCGTGGCGTCGCCGTCCCCGGCTGCGGCGCTCACGGCGTCATCACGATCTTGTTGCACCCGTCCTCCTTCTCGCGGAACATCTCGAAGCCCCGGGGGGCCTCGTCGAGCGTCATGCGGTGGCTGATCACGAAGCTCGGGTCGATCTCGCCGGCGACGATCCGGTCGAGCAGCGGCTGCATGTACCGGTGCGTGTGGCACTGGCCCGAGCGCAGGGTCAGCGAGCGGTTGACGACGGCGCCCATCGGGAACTTGTCGACGAACCCGCCGTACACCCCGACGACCGACACGACGCCGCCGTTGCGCACGTTGAGCACCGCGTCGCGCAGTGCCCCGGCGCGGTCCGGCTCGAGCTTCACGGCCTGCATGACCTTGTCGTAGGCGTTGATCGCGCCGACGTGGTGGTGCGCCTCCATGCCGACCGCGTCGATCACGGCGTCGGGGCCGCGGCCCGCGGTGATGTCGAGGAGCGCCTCCTTGACGTCCTGCTCCTCGTAGTTGACCGGGATGGCCCCGGCCTTCTCCTGCGCGATCCGCAGCCGGTAGTCGAAGCGGTCGATGATGACGACCTTGCCGGCGCCGAGCAGGTAGGCGCTCGCGGCGGCGAGCTGGCCGATGGGCCCGGCGCCCCAGACCGCGACGACGTCGCCGGGGCTGATGTCGCACATCTCGGCGCCCATGTAGGCGGTCGGGAAGATGTCGGAGAGGAAGAGCACCTGCTCGTCGGTCAGGTCGTGCTCGATCTTGAGCGGGCCGACGTCCGCGAACGGCACGCGCACGTACTCGGCCTGCCCCCCGGCGAACCCGCCGAGCATGTGGGAGTACCCGAAGATCCCCGCGGGCGAGTAGCCCATGACCTTCTCCGCCATGCCGGCGTTCGGGTTGGAGTTCTCGCACAGGGAGTAGTTGCGCCGCACGCACTGCGTGCAGGCCCCGCACGAGATCGGGAACGGCACGACGACGCGGTCCCCGACGCGCAGGTTCCCGACGGCGCTGCCGACCTCGACGACCTCGCCCATGAACTCGTGCCCGACGACGTCGCCCTTCTCCATCGTCGGGATGAACCCGCCGTACATGTGCAGGTCGGACCCGCAGATCGCGGTCGACGTGACCTTCACGATCGCGTCCCGCGGGCTGAGGATCTGCGGGTCGGGGACCTCCCCGACCTCGACGACTCCCTTGCCCATCCACCTGTTCGCGCGCATCTCGTCCCTCTCGTCGTCGGCTGCGGTCCACGCGGTGTGTCCGCGGGCTCTCGCGTCCCGGTCCGTCCCCCTCGGGGCGGGCGGCTGCGCCGCCCGCGGGGTGCTCCTCGTGCCTGCTGGTCGCGGTGCTCGTCGTGCTCGTCGTGCCGGCCGTGCTCGTCGTCGCCGGGTCGCGCGTCGCCGCCGGGTGACGGGCGGCCCGTGGCCGCCGCAGCCTCCGGAGCGGCCGCCCGGTCAGCCTGCGCCGACCGCGCCCTCGGGGGTCTGCTCGACGGGCTCCGCGGTGCGCTGCCGCACCTGGTTGCCCGCCCGCGTCCCGCCGGGGCTGCCCTCGGACCGCATGATGTCGCCCGTCTCGAGGACCTGCTTGAAGCGGCGCAGGTCGTCCTCGACCTGCTGGCGCGGCTGTTCCCCGAAGAGCCGGGCGACGAGCTCGCCGACCTTGCCGCCGGGTGCCTGGTAGTCGATCTCGACGCGTACCTCGGTGCCCTGGTCGCCGGGCGCCTCGGTGAAGCGCACGCTGCCGGAGTTCTCGACGTCGGCGCTGCCGACCGACTCCCAGCGCAGCACGCGCGGCGGGTCCGCCTCGACCACGCGCGCGTCCCACTCGACGTGCGTGCCGACGGGGCCCGAGACGCGCCAGTGCGACGTGCCGTCGGGCGCGACGGTGACCTGCTCGACGTGCGCCATGAAGCGCGGGAGGTTCGTGAAGTCGGACCAGTACGCGTACACCTCGTCGAGGGGTCGGCGCACGGTGATCGCGGCGTGGACGCTCATGGGGCCTCCTGTCACCGGCGACGCGAGCATGTCGCCGGGGTGCGGGTTCCGTGACCGGTCGGTCGCGGTCCGGGTCGGGCGGGACGGTCGGGCGTGGACCGGGCGCGGGCCCGGTTCCCACCGGGCACGGCTCGACCGGGTCCCGGAGACGCGGACGTCTCCTGGACACCGAGCCTGCGCCCGAACGGCGGCCCCGGCAATCGGAACGCCTGCTCACCGGGCCCGCCGGCCGTCCCCGGCGTCGCGACGACCTCCCCCACCCGGGCAGCGCCGGGGCGGGAGCCGGACGTGCGTCCGACCCCCACGCGGGCGACGATCGGGGGATGCGCCGCCTCCCCCACGCCGACCACGACACCCACCCCGCCCCCGTGCCGCGCGCGCCCGTCGGCACGTCGCTGGCGGGCACGGCGCTGGGCACGCTCACCCGGGCCGTCACGGCGCTGCGCGGCGCACGCCCGCTGCACCCGGACGGTGCGACTCTCCGGGCGACCGTCGTCCGGCACGGCTCGTCGCGACCGACCGGGGCCCAGTGGCTCGACGAGCCGGGGACCGACCGCGGCATCGCCCGCCTGTCCCGGTCGGGCGGTGTGCCGGCACCCCTCCCCGACGTGCAGGGCCTCGCGCTGCGGCTCGACGGCGTGGACGGCCCCTCGGACCTGCTCCTGTCGACCACGGGGCTCGGGCGCGTCAGCCGCTTCCTGCTGACGCCCCACCGTGCCCCCTCGGGCGGGGCGTACGGCAGTCTCCTGCCGTACCGGACGCCGTCCGGCCCCGTCCTGCTCGTCGCCGCTCCCGGGCCCCGCGTGCTGCCCTCCCACCCGGACGCGCTCGCGCGCGAGCTGGCCGGCGATCCCTGGCGCCTGCGGCTCGGCCACGCGACGCCGACGGGACGCTGGCACGAGTTCGGCGAGCTCGTGGTCGGCGGACCCGCGCAGGCGACCGTGGACTCGGTGCTGCGCTTCGACGCGGTCCTGCACCCGCTGCCGGGCCTGGCTCTCGCGCCCTGGGCGGCGCGGCTGCGCGAGCCGTCGTACGCGGCGGCGCGCTCGCACCACCTGACGGGCTGACCCGAGGATCCCGGCCCCGGACGCCGTCCGGGGCGCCCGTGCATCAGTACCTGACCTGCTCTCCCGTGCTCCGCGCCCCGTGCCCGTGCACGACGACGGGCCGGCCGCTCCGTGGGGAGCGACCGGCCCGGGTGTCGTGCGGGCGGCGTCAGTTCTTGAAGACGTCCTTGATCTTCTCGCCGGCCTGCTTCACGTCGGCCTTCGTCTGGTCCGTGCGGCCCTCGGCCTCGAGGTCACGGTCACCGCTCGCGCGACCCGCCGCCTCCTTGCCCTTGCCCTGCAGCTCTTCCGCCGCGTTCCCGATCTTGTCGTCGAGTCCCATGACGAACCTCCTCCGGTCGTGTCCCTCGACCGTACGAGCGTGCTGGTGAGACCGCCACCGGAGGGCGTCAGACCGACGAGTCGGCGGCGTGCTGCTCCTCGCGGTACTCGAGCTCGGCGGGGTCGATCCCGCGGTCGACGAGCAGCCGGTCGATCTTCGCCTCGAGCCGCTCGTCGCCCTCCTTGGACTGCGAGGAGTCCCAGAAGTAGAACAGCGCGAGCCCGGCGGCCTGCCAGACGAGCTGGAGGAACTCCGACTGCCAGTTCTCGAACGTCGAGGACAGGAACTGGGGCCAGAACTGCTCCCAGGCGAACGTCGACCCGTGCTCCGCCGCGTCGTTGCGCGCCTCGATCAGCTGGAACACGGGCTGACCGGCCCAGGACAGAACGAACAGCGCACCTGTGACGATCCCGAACGAGTACGCGGTGAAGAACCGCGGACGCCCCTCCCGCTGGGTAGCCATCGAACCTACCTCGTGGTGAGCGCCGTCCACCGCCCCCCACGACGGCTGGTCCGTCCAGCGTGGCCCCGGCCGCAGCCCCGCGCACGCCGAGGACCCGGACGCATCAGGGCAGGCCGGCGCGGCTCCTCCCAGGACGAGGACCAGCAGAGCGGAGCACCACCGTGGACCGACGCACACGCACCGCCCGGGCCGACGCCGACGCCGCGCGGGCCGGACGATGAGCGACCTCGACGGCAGCCCGCTGACGGGCGACCCGCGCTCCGCGGACGTCCTCGCCCTCGTCGCCGCGATCCGTCCCGTACGCCCTCTCGCGGCTCACCTCGCGTCCACGCCGGGCCCCGGGAGCCCCGAGCGCTCCGGCGAGCCCGAGCCGCCCGGCGACGCCCGGCGGTGCGACGGCCCTCGGTAGGGGCGGTCCGACGGCCCTCGGTAGGGTGGCCGCACGACCCGGCGCGGCTCGCGTCGACGTCGGTGCACCGGCGCCCGCGAGCGCCGGTCGCCCTCGCCCGGCCCGCTGAGGAGCGCCATGCCTGCCCTTCCCGCCCTGCCCGCGTCGGTCCGGCTCGCCGACGGCCGCGGCGGCCTCGCGTGCGTGCTGGTCGAGACGCCGCACGCGACGGCCGAGGTGTACCTGCACGGCGCGCACGTGACGGCGTGGCAGCCGAGCGGCCACGCGCCGGTGCTGTGGACGAGCGCGGCGAGCCGCTTCGAGGCGGGCTCCCCCATCCGTGGTGGGGTGCCGATCTGCTTCCCGTGGTTCGGCCCGCACCCCGAGGTCACGGACGCACCGGCGCACGGCTGGGCGCGCACGACGGCCTGGGAGCTGCGGGGGGCGGCGGAGGACGCGTCGGGCGCCGTGACGCTCGAGCTGGCGCTCGCGGACTCGGACGCCACGCGCGCGTCGGCGTGGCCGCACCGGTTCGCTGCCGCCTACCGGGTCACCGTGGGCCGGACTCTGCAGCTCGAGCTCGCGGTCACGAACCACGACGACGTGCTCGTGACGCTGACGGACGCGCTGCACACGTACCTCGCCGTCGGTGACGTGCGCGGCGTGGCCGTCGAGGGCCTCGAGGGCGCGTCGTACGTCGACAAGGCGCCGGCCGACGGAGGGCCGGCGGACGCGCGCCAGGGCGACGAGCCGGTGCGCTTCACCGCGGAGGCCGACCGGGTGTACGCGAGCACGGCGACGGTCCGCGTGGTGGACGCCGGTCTCGGCCGGACCGTGACCGTCGCCAAGGACGGGTCGCGCTCGACCGTCGTGTGGAACCCGTGGGTCGGCAAGGCCCGCGCCCTGGCCGACCTCGGGGACGACGAGTGGCTCGGCATGGTGTGCGTCGAGGCCGCGAACGTCGGCGAGGCGGCGGTGACCCTGGACCCGGGCGCGACGCACCGGCTGACGCAGTCCCTGGTCGTGGCCGCCGCGCCGGGCGCCCCGGCGTGACGCTCGTCACCTGAGCAGGCGACCAGGTCGTCCCGGGAGGCGGACCCCGCACGCTCCCTGGCACTCTGGGCAGATGCGCATCTGGCCCGGTCGTCCCTATCCCCTCGGTGCCACGTTCGACGGCACCGGCACCAACTTCGCCCTGTTCTCCGGTGTCGCGGAGCGCGTGGAGCTGTGCCTGTTCGACCCCGACGGGACCGAGACCCGCGTCGACCTGCCCGAGGTCGACGCGTTCGTCTGGCACGGCTACATCCCCGCGCTGCAGCCCGGTCAGCGGTACGGCTTCCGCGTGCACGGGCCCTACGACCCGGCGCAGGGCCACCGCTGCAACCCCAACAAGCTGCTGCTCGACCCGTACGCCAAGGCCATCGACGGGCAGATCGACGGCGACCCGTCGCTGTTCTCCTACCAGTTCGGCGACCCGGACAGCCGCAACGACGACGACTCCGCCGGGCACACCATGACGTCGGTCGTCGTGAACCCGTTCTTCGACTGGGGCCACGACCACCCGCCGCAGCACGAGTACCACGACTCGATCATCTACGAGGCGCACGTGCGCGGGCTGACGATGCAGCACCCGGGCGTCCCGGAGGAGCTCCGCGGGACGTACGCGGGCCTCGCGCACCCGGCGATCGTCGAGCACCTCACGAGCCTCGGGGTCACCGCGATCGAGCTCATGCCCGTGCACCAGTTCGTCAACGACCCGGTGCTCGTGGAGAAGGGCCTGTCGAACTACTGGGGCTACAACACGATCGGCTTCTTCGCGCCGCACAACGGCTTCGCGGCGTACGGCGGCGAGGGCCAGCAGGTCCAGGAGTTCAAGTCGATGGTCAAGGCGCTGCACGCCGCGAACATCGAGGTCATCCTCGACGTGGTCTACAACCACACCGCCGAGGGGAACCACCTGGGCCCGACGCTGTCGTTCCGCGGCATCGACAACGCGAGCTACTACCGGCTCGTCGACGAGGACCCGGCGCACTACTTCGACACCACGGGCACCGGGAACTCGCTGCTCATGCGCTCGCCGCACGTGCTGCAGCTCATCATGGACTCGCTGCGCTACTGGGTCACCGAGATGCACGTGGACGGGTTCCGGTTCGACCTCGCGGCGACCCTGGCCCGCCAGTTCCACGAGGTCGACCGCCTCTCGGCGTTCTTCGACATCGTCCAGCAGGACCCGGTCATCTCCCAGGTCAAGCTCATCGCCGAGCCGTGGGACCTGGGCGACGGCGGGTACCAGGTCGGCGGGTTCCCCCCGCTGTGGTCGGAGTGGAACGGCAAGTACCGCGACACGGTGCGCGACTTCTGGCGCGGCGAGCCGTCGACGCTCGCGGAGTTCGCGAGCCGGCTGTCGGGCTCGTCGGACCTGTACGAGCACACGGGCCGCCGCCCGATCGCGTCGGTCAACTTCGTGATCGCGCACGACGGCTTCACGCTCGCCGACCTCGTCTCCTACAACGAGAAGCACAACGCGGCGAACGGCGAGGACAACAACGACGGCGAGAGCCACAACCGCTCGTGGAACTGCGGGGTCGAGGGTCCGACGGACGACCCGGAGGTCCTCAAGCTCCGGGGTCGCCAGCAGCGCAACGTCCTCGCGACGCTGCTGTTCTCCCAGGGCGTGCCCATGCTCGCGCACGGCGACGAGCTCGGGCGCACGCAGCAGGGCAACAACAACGTCTACTGCCAGGACAACGAGCTGTCGTGGGTCGACTGGGAGCTCGACGAGTCCCGTGAGGCGCTGCTCGAGTTCACGCGCCAGGTCGTGCACCTGCGCCGGGACCACCCGGTGCTGCGCCGGCGCCGGTTCTTCGAGGGCTCCGCGGAGCACGGCGGCGAGTCGGACCTGCACGACATCGCCTGGTTCGCGCCCGACGGCACGCACATGCGCGACGACGCCTGGCACGCCGAGCAGGCGCGCTCCGTCATGGTCTTCCTCAACGGGGAGGGCATCGAGGAGCCGGACCTGCGCGGGGAGCCGATCGTCGACGACAGCTTCCTCGTGCTGTACAACGCCCAGCCCACGAGGACGACGTTCACGCTGCCCCCGCTCGAGTACGGCGAGGAGTGGACGGCGGTGCTCGACACGGACACGACCGTGCAGCAGGGCGACACGTTCAAGGCGGGCGCGACGCTCGAGACCGAGCAGCGCTCGCTCGTCATGCTGACCCGGCCCCCGACGGCGCACGCGCGCACGGTCGCCGGGACGCCCGCGGCGGCACCCGGGGCGGGCGCGTGAGCGAGTCGTCACGCCCCGGGACCCCGGCGCGCCGGCTCGTCGGCGAGGGTCACCCGGTCCCGGTCTCGACGTACCGGGTCCAGCTCGGCGAGGACCTCACGCTCGACGACGTCGCGCAGCGGGTGCCCTACCTGGCGGCGCTCGGGGTCACGCACGTGTACCTGTCGCCGATCCTGCGCGCGGCGCCGGGCTCGACGCACGGGTACGACGTCGTCGACCACGACGAGGTCTCCCCCGTGCTCGGCGGCCTGCCGGCGCTGCGCCGGCTCGCGGACACCGCGCACGGCGCCGGGCTCGGGCTCGTGCTCGACATCGTGCCCAACCACATGGCCGTCCCGACGCCGGTGTGGCACAACCGCGCGCTGTGGTCGGTGCTCGTCGACGGGCCCGAGTCGCCGTTCGCGGCGTGGTTCGACGTCGACTGGGCCTCGGGCGACGGCGCGGTGCTCATGCCGGTGCTCGGCGACCGGATCGGGGCGGTCCTCGCGCGCGACGAGCTCGCGCTCGACGAGGTCGAGGTGCCCGGCACCGAGGGCACGACGACGGTCCTGCGCTACTTCGACCACGTCTTCCCGGTGCGCGCCGGCACCGAGGCCCTGCCGCTCGCAGAGCTGCTCGAGCGCCAGCACTACCGGCTCGCGTACTGGCGCGTCGCGGACGAGGAGCTCAACTACCGGCGGTTCTTCGACGTGGGGACGCTCGCGGCGATCCGCGTCGAGGACCCCGAGGTCTTCGACGCGACCCACCGGCTCATCCTCGAGCTCGTGGCCGACGGCACGCTCGACGGGCTGCGGATCGACCACCCGGACGGCCTGGCCGACCCCGCGGGCTACCTGGCCCGGCTGCGCGAGCGCACCGACGGGGCGTGGGTCGTCGTCGAGAAGATCCTCCAGGGCGAGGAGGAGGTCCCGAACGACTGGGACACCGCGGGCACGACGGGGTACGAGGCGCTGTGGCGTATCCAGCAGACGTTCGTCGACCCGGGCGGCGCGGCCGTGCTCGGCGCGACCATGCACCGCCTGACGAACGACACGTCGGACTCGCTGCCCGCGATCGTCGACGAGGCCAAGCGCGAGGTCGTCGACGGCGCGCTGTACGCCGAGGTGTTCCGGCTCACCGAGCTCGCGGCGGCGATCTGCCGCGAGGACCTGCGCCTGCGCGACCACACGTGGCGCGCGCTGCAGGACTGCCTCGTCGAGCTGCTCGTCGCCTTCGACCGGTACCGCGCGTACGTCGTCCCGGGCGAGGCGGTGCACCCCGATTCGCTCGAGGCGATGGAGGCCGCCGCCGCGTCGGCGCGCGCCCGCCTGGCCCCCGAGCGCGCCGCGACGATGGACGTCCTCGTCGACCTGCTCCTGGGGCGGGAGGCCGGCAGCGCGGGCCGGACACGGACCCCGCGACGCGACGAGCTCGTCGTCCGCTTCCAGCAGACCTGCGGCGCGGTCATGGCCAAGGGCGTCGAGGACACCGCGTTCTACCGGTGGACGCACCTGACCGGGCTGACCGAGGTCGGCGGCGAGCCGGACCGCTTCGCGCTCACCCCGACCGAGCTCGCGACGTGGGCGGCCCGCGCGCAGACGCACACCCCGCTCGGGATGACGACGCTCTCGACGCACGACACCAAGCGCAGCGAGGACACGCGCAACCGCCTCGGCGTGCTCAGCGAGCTGCCCGTCGAGTGGTCGGCGCTCGTCGACCGGCTGCGCGCCGCGTCGGCGCCGTACCGCAGCGCGCTGCTCGACGGCCGCACCGAGAACCTGCTGTGGCAGACCCTCGCCGGGACGTGGACCCCGGACGGCCCGCTCTCGGCGGACCGGCTGACCGAGTACCTGACCAAGGCGATCCGCGAGGCCAAGAGCCGCACGACGTGGACCGAGCCCGACGCGGCGTACGAGGCGGCGGTGCTCGACATGGCACGGCGCGTGCTGACCGACGACACGTGCGTCGACCTGCTGGCGCACTGGGAGCACCGCACGCGCGGCGCGGTCCGGGCGGCGACGCTCGGCACGAAGCTCGTGCAGCTCACGCTCCCCGGGATCCCCGACGTCTACCAGGGCACCGAGGTGCCGTCGGTGGCGCTCGTCGACCCGGACAACCGCCGCCCCGTGGACGCCGTGGCGCTCGAGGCGCGGCTCGCGCGGCTCGACGAGGGCGCCGGGCCCCGCGACCTGGCCGACGAGAAGCTGCTCGTGACGTCGCGCGCCCTGCGCGTGCGCCGCGACCTGCCCGAGGCGTTCACGGGGCCGGAGGCCGGCTACCGGGCGCTCGCGCACTCCTCGGGCCACCTGGTGTCGTTCACCCGCACCGTCGACGGCGTCCCGCGGGTCGTGACGCTGGCCACGCGCCTCGGCGTCGGGCTCGAGCGGCTCGGCGGCTGGGCGGACCACACCGTCGCGCTGCCCGACGGCACGTGGCACGACGTGCTCACCGGGCACGAGGTCGCGGGCGGCGTCCAGGAGGTCGCCCCGCTGCTCGACCGCTTCCCCGTGGCGCTCCTGGTCCGATCGGAGGGATAGCCGTGCAGGCACGTGTGTGGGCACCGAAGGCGCGGGCCGTCGAGCTCGTGCTGGGCGAGGAGCGCCGGTCCATGACCCGCGCGGACGACGGGTGGTGGGCCGCCGACGGCGACCTCGCCCCCGGCACCGACTACGCGTTCGCGGTGGACCGGGGCGAGCCCGCCCCCGACCCGCGCAGCGCGTGGCAGCCCGTGGGCGTGCACGGCCCGAGCCGCGTGTTCGACGCCTCCGCGCACGCGTGGCGCGACACCGGCTGGTCCGGCGTCGACGTGCGCGGCGCCGTGGTCTACGAGCTGCACGTCGGCACGTTCACGCCCGAGGGCACCCTCGCGGCCGCCGCGCAGCGGCTCGAGCACCTCGTCTCGTTGGGCGTCGACGTCGTCGAGCTCATGCCGCTCGCCGCGTTCAACGGCGAGCACGGCTGGGGCTACGACGGCGTGGGCCTGTACAGCGTGCACGAGCCCTACGGCGGGCCGGCCGCGCTGCAGGACTTCGTCGACGAGGCCCACGCGCTCGGGCTCGCGGTGTGCCTCGACGTCGTGCACAACCACCTCGGGCCGTCGGGCAACTACCTCAGCGTGTTCGGGCCGTACTTCACCGACGCGCACCACACCCCGTGGGGCGCGGCGATCAACCTCGACGGCCGCGGCTCGCACGAGGTCCGCCGGTGGATCTGCGACAGCGCGCTGCGCTGGTTCGCCGACTTCCACGTCGACGCGCTGCGGCTCGACGCCGTGCACGCGCTCATCGACGACTCCCCGACGCACCTGCTGGGGCAGCTGTCCGACGAGGTCGCTCAGCTCCAGGAGCGCCTGGGCAGGCCGCTGTCGCTGATCGCCGAGACCGACCTCAACGACACCGTGTCCCTGACGCCGACGAGCCAGGGCGGCTGGGGCATGACGGCGCAGTGGGCCGACGACGTCCACCACGCCGTGCACGCGCTCGTGACCGGCGAGCGGCACGGGTACTACGTCGACTTCGGGACCCCCGAGGTGTTCCGCACCGCGCTCACCGAGGTGTTCGTGCACGCCGGGACGTTCTCGACGTTCCGGGGCCGCGAGTGGGGCCGTCCGGTGCCGCCCGGCACGGACGGGCACCGCTTCGTCGTCTTCGCCTCCGACCACGACCAGGTCGGCAACCGCGCGCTCGGCGACCGGCCGTCGGAGCGCCTCGACCCGGGCGCTCTCGCGGCCGAGGCGGCGCTCGTGCTGCTCTCGCCGTTCACCCCGATGCTGTTCATGGGCGAGGAGTGGGGCGCCCGCACGCCCTGGATGTACTTCACGGACCACCCCGAGCCGGACCTCGCGCAGGCCGTCCGCGAGGGCCGGCGCCGTGAGTTCGGCGGGCACGGCTGGACGGCGCTGTACGGCGGCGACGTCGAGGTGCCCGACCCGCAGGCCCCCGAGACCGTCGAGCGCAGCCGGCTCGACTGGTCCGAGCCGGCAAGCGAGCCGCACGCCGAGCTCCTCGACTGGTACCGCGAGCTCGTGGCGCTCCGGCGCAGCGACCCCGACCTGGCGTCCGGCGACCTCACCGCGACGTCGGTCCGGTTCGAGGGGGACGACGCCCCGGCCGCCGGGGCCGGGCACGACGCGTCGGACGAGCCCGCCGGACCGTGGGAGGGCTGGCTCGTCGTGCACCGCGGGGGCGCCCGGGTCGCGGTGAACCTCGCGCACACCGAGCGCACCGTCCCGCTCGGCGCGGGTGGGCCGTTCACCGTCGAGGCGTCGTGGTCGCCCGCGACGCTGCTCCCGCCGGACGACGAGGACCCCACGACGCGGCTCGTGCTGCCCGCGCGCGCCGTCGCGGTGCTCACGAGCTCCCCGGCGGAGCCGGTCGACTGAGTCGACGGCCAGTCGGGGCCGCCCCGGGGACGGACCCGTCGGTCGCCTCGCGGCTCTCGCGGCGGCCCCCGTCGGACGCGTGCTGCCACACCCGACGGCGCCCGCGCGGCTCCCGCTCAGCCCGCGTCGACGAGCAGGAGCGGGCCCTCGTCGGGCGTGGGGGCCTCGAACCCGTCCAGGTAGGCGCGGGCCAGCCGTGCAGGCACCGCGACGTCGTGCGGCCCCGAGCCCGTGCGCCCCGCGAGCCGGCGCAGGACCTCCGCACGCGGCGTCGTCAGGTGGTAGGTGACGGGCACGACGCCGAGCGGTGCGACGAGCGCGCGGTACGACGCCCGCGACGCGCGCGACCAGAACGAGGTGTCGACGACGACGTCCCGCCCGGCCCGGACGTGGGCGACGAGCCGCGCGCGCAGGACCCCGTGCACCTCCGCTGCGACCGGCCCGGGCAGCGGGTGGTCCCGGTGCCCGCGGCGCCACGCCTCCTCGTCGAACGACAGCCGCACGAACCCGTCGCGCTCGAGCCGCCCGGCGAGCGTGCTCTTGCCCGAGCCCGCCGGCCCGCAGACGAGCACGACCCGGGCGACGCGCCGCAGGGGCAGCGCGTGGTGGACGAGGCCGTCCGACCCCGGCCCGACCCGCACGAGCCCGGCGCGCACGAGGGCGTCGTCCTGCGCGACCCCCAGCGACGGCGCATTGTCCGCGTCGATCCGGAGCACCACGGTCCGCGCGTCCGTCGCCGCGCCGAGCCACGTGCACACGAGCCGGACGGCGCGCGCCGCGTACCCGCGCCCCCGGAACGCCGGGAACACGCCGTAGGCGACGTTGACCGTGCCGGGAGCCAGGTCCGGCAGCGCCAGGTGCGCCTCGACCATGCCCGCGAGGGCGGCCGTCGCGCGGTCCACGATCCCGAGGTTCCGCCGCGGCCCACCCTCGCGCCACTCGTGCTGGTTCCGCCCGATCCACTCCCGGGTGCGCGCGAGGTCGGACGGGTGACCGTCGTTGAGCCAGCGGACCTGGTCCGGGTCGTCCCCGTCGACCATCGCCCCGGCGTCGACGTCCTGCAGGCAGCGCAACGTCAGCAGGTCGTCGCCGAGCAGGACCTGTCCGCGCACGCCCGCGACGGCCTCGGTGACGGTCACGACCCCATGCTGCCCCAGCCGTGCACGGGCAGCCGAGCCGAATGCTGCGGCCCTAGACCGCGGCGGTCGTCCGGCCGACCTCCGCGAGCGCCCCGAGCCGTGACAGCGCCCGGTAGTACTTCTTGCGGTAGCCGCCGGCCAGCATCTCCGCGGAGAACAGCTCGCCGGCATGGCCGCCGCCGAGCAGCACGGGCACGTCGCGGTCGTAGAGCCGGTCGACGAGCACGACGAGCCGCAGCGCGACGTCCTGGCCCGGCACCGGCCGCACGCCGGTGAACCCGGCGAGCGTCACGCCGTCGAGGAGCGCGCCGTACCGGCTCGGGTGCACGGTCGCGAGGTGCTCGAGCAGCGCGTCGAACGCGTCGAGGCTCGCGCCGGGGACGCGTGACGCTGCGGCCCGGACCGCGGTGTCGTCGAGCGGCTCGGTGTCGGTCACGACGGCGCGGTGCCGGTAGTCCTCGCCGTCGACCCGCAGGACCTCGAAGCGGTCGGCGAGGGCCTGGATCTCGCGCAGGAAGTCCTCGGCGGCGAACCGGCCCTCGCCGAGCGACCCGGGCAGCGTGTTGGAGGTGGCCGCGAGCGCGACGCCGCGGTCGGCGAGCTCGCGCAGGAGCCGGGACATCAGGACGGTGTCGCCCGGGTCGTCGAGCTCGAACTCGTCGATGCAGACGAGCCGGCGCTGACCGAGCGCCTCGACGGTCGGCCCAAAGCCGAGGGCGCCGACGAGGTTGGTGTACTCGACGAAGGTGCCGAACGCGGCGTGCTCGCCGTGCTCCTTCGCGAGCGAGGCGAGCAGGTGGGTCTTGCCGACGCCGAAGCCGCCGTCGAGGTACACCGCGGGCGGGGCGGTGCGCCGCCCGGGCCTCCACCAGGGGCGGTCGGTGCGCGCGCCGATCTCCCCCGCGACCTCCCGCAGGCGGGCGAGCACCCGTGCCTGGCTCGCGTGCGCGGGGTCGGGCCGGTAGGTGTCGAAGGACTCGTCGGCGAAGTGGCGCGGCGGGACGAGCTCGGCGAGGAGCCGCTCGGTCGGGACGGAGGGCCTGCGGGAGGTGAGCCGCGTCACGCCGGCGCCCGCCGGTGCAGCGGGTGCCGGGTCGGCCGAGGGTGCGGTGTCGTGCGCCGGGGTGCTCATCGCTTCCAGCGTACGGCGGGCCGCGGCGGGTCGCCGCGCACGGCGGAGCCGCTGGTGAGGGCACAGGCGGGCGTCCCGGACGGCCGTCCTGGTCCGCATGACGACACCGGTCGTCCCGCATCGCGGCCATCACGTCTCACCTGCTGGTCACGCCCTCCCCTGATCGGGTTACGTCGGTCATCCTCGTCAGGTGCTGAAGTCGCCGATGTGTCCGTGCTGTCGCCCCTGTGGCGACGCTGCGGACGCGCGCACCTTCTGCTGCTGTCCGCGGATCGCCTGAGTCGACCCGTCCTTTTCTGTGCCGGGCGCTCGTCCCGTCCCGGCACCCCGGCCTCAACGGCGGCAGGACGTGGCCCGCGCGCCCACGATCCCCGGAGGTAGCGCCCGATGGCGCAGACTCGGATCGCCCCGCCGGCGACCAAGAACGAGGGCCAGTGGGCCTTCGACCAGCGTGAGCCGCTCAACGCGAACGAGCAGTTCAAGCAGGACGACGACGGCCTGAACGTCCGCCGGCGCATCGAGGAGGTCTACTCGCGCGAGGGCTTCGCCTCGATCCCCGGCCAGGACCTGCGCGGGCGCATGCGCTGGTGGGGCCTGTACACCCAGCGCAAGCCCGGCATCGACGGCGGCAAGACCGCCACGCTCGAGCCGCACGAGCTCGACGACGAGTACTTCATGCTCCGCGTCCGCTGCGACGGGGGGCGGCTCTCGCTGGCCCAGCTGCGCACGATCGGTGAGCTGTCCACCGAGTTCGGGCGCGGCACCGCCGACATCACCGACCGGCAGAACATCCAGCTGCACTGGGTCCGCATCGAGGACGTCCCGGAGATCTGGCGCCGCCTCGAGGCCGTCGGGCTCACGACCCAGGAGGCGTGCGGCGACGTGCCGCGCGTCATCCTCGGCTCCCCCGTCGCGGGCGTCGCGGCCGACGAGATCATCGACGGCACGCCGGCGATCGACATCATCCAGGGCCAGTACATCGGCGACCCGGCGTACTCGAACCTGCCGCGCAAGTTCAAGACCGCGATCAGCGGCTCGCCGCACCACGACGTCGTGCACGAGATCAACGACGTGTCGTTCGTGGGGGTCGTGCACCCCGAGCTCGGCCCCGGCTTCGACCTGTGGGTCGGCGGGGCGCTCGCGGCGAACCCGATGCTCGCCAAGCGCCTCGGGGCGTTCGTCCCGCTCGAGGACGTCCCCGACGTGTGGGCCGGCGTCGTCGGCATCTTCCGCGACTACGGCTACCGCCGCCTGCGCAACCGCGCCCGCCTGAAGTTCCTCATGGCGGACTGGGGGCCGGAGGTCTTCCGCGACGTCCTCGAGCAGGAGTACCTCGGCCGGCGGCTCGCCGACGGGCCCGAGCCCGCCGCTCCCCCGCTCGGGCGCCGCGACCACGTCGGTGTGCACCCGCAGGTCGACGGCCTGTTCTACGTCGGCGCCGCCCCGAGCGTCGGGCGGATCAGCGGACCGCTGCTGACGGAGGTCGCCGACCTCGTCGAGCGGGCCGGCAGCGGGCGGGTCCGGCTGACCGTCGAGCAGAAGCTGGTCGTGCTCGACGTCGCGGCCGAGCGGGTCGACGCGCTCGTCGACGGCCTCGAGGCGCTCGGTCTCCAGGTGCGCAGCGCGTCGACGTTCCGCCGCGGCACCATGGCGTGCACCGGGATCGAGTTCTGCAAGCTCGCGATCGTCGAGACCAAGGCGCGCGGCGCGGCGCTCGTCGACGAGCTCGAGCGCCGGCTGCCGACGTTCGAGCACCCGCTGACGATCAACCTCAACGGCTGCCCCAACTCGTGCGCCCGCATCCAGGTCGCCGACATCGGCCTCAAGGGCGCGCTCGCGGGCGGCGAGGAGGGCTACCAGGTCCACCTGGGCGGGAGCCTCGGCGTCGACAGCCACCTGGGCCGGACGCTGCGCGGGCTGCGGATCGCCGCGGAGGACCTGCCCGACTACGTCGAGCGCGTCGCGACCCGCTTCGACCACGCGCGCCTCGAGGGCGAGTCCTTCGCCGAGTGGGCGCTGCGCGCGGACGAGGCGGACCTCCGATGAGCGAGACCGACTCCGGGCACGTGACGCCGTACTACTGCCCGTTCTGCGCGGGCGAGGACCTGCGGCCGGCGGGGCCGCGCGGCGGCGAGTGGGAGTGCCGGGGGTGCACCCGGGTGTTCAGCGTGAAGTTCCTGGGACTGGTGGTGGGGTCATGAGCACGGTCGTGCACGACAAGGACGCACTGCGCACGCTCGCGGAGCGCGCCGGTGCCGAGCTCGAGGGCGCCCACCCGTTCGAGATCCTGGCCTGGGCGGGCGAGACGTTCGGCGGCGACCTCGTGGTCGCGTCGTCGATGGGCGACGAGGTGCTCGTGCACCTCGCGAGCCGCGCGGTGCCGGGCGTCGAGGTGATCTTCCTCGACACCGGGTACCACTTCGCGGAGACCATCGGGACGCGCGACGCCTTCGCCGAGACCACGGACATCCGGCTGCGCACGATCCTGCCGCTGCGCACCGTCGCGGAGCAGGACGCCGAGCACGGGCCGCGGCTGCACGACCGCGACCCGAACCTGTGCTGCGCGCTGCGCAAGGTCGAGCCGCTCGAGCGCGGGCTCGCGCCGTACGGCGCCTGGGTCACCGGGATGCGCCGCGAGGACGCCCCGACCCGCACCGACATCACGGTCGTCGGCTGGGACGCCAAGCGGGACAAGGTCAAGCTCAACCCGCTCGCCGCGTGGACGCAGGACCAGGTCGACGCGTACGCGACCGAGCACCAGGTCCTGCTGAACCCCCTGCGCCAGCTCGGCTACGCGTCGATCGGGTGCGCGCCCTGCACGCGGGCGGTCGCCCCGGGTGAGGACCCCCGCGCCGGGCGCTGGTCGGGGAAGGACAAGACGGAATGCGGGCTGCACACATGAGCACGGACGTGACCACGACAGCGCCGGCCCCGGCCGGTTCCGCCCTCGCGCGCCCCCTGACCCAGCTCGAGGCGCTCGAGTCCGAGGCGATCCACATCTTCCGCGAGGTCGCCGGGGAGTTCGAGCGCCCGGTGCTGCTGTTCAGCGGCGGCAAGGACTCGATCGTCATGCTGCACCTCGCGCGCAAGGCCTTCTGGCCCGCCGCGGTGCCGTTCGCCGTCATGCACGTCGACACCGGGCACAACTTCCCCGAGGTGATCGCCTACCGCGACGCCGTGGTGGCCGAGCACCGGCTGCGCCTCGTGGTCGCGAGCGTGCAGGACGCGATCGACTCGGGTGCCGTCCGGGAGCGCCCCGACGGCTCGCGCAACGCGCTCCAGACGGTCCCGCTGCTCGACGGCATCACCGCACACGGCTTCGACGCCGTGTTCGGCGGCGGGCGCCGCGACGAGGAGAAGGCCCGCGCCAAGGAGCGCGTGTTCAGCCTGCGCGACGAGTTCGGCCAGTGGGACCCGCGCCGCCAGCGCCCCGAGCTGTGGGACCTGTACAACGGCCGGCACGCGAAGGGCGAGCACGTGCGCGTGTTCCCGCTCTCGAACTGGACCGAGCTCGACGTGTGGCGCTACATCGAGCGCGAGGGCATCCCCCTGCCGGAGATCTACTACGCGCACGAGCGCGAGGTGTTCCAGCGCGACGGCATGTGGCTGGCGCCCGGGGACTGGGGCGGCCCGCGCGGCGACGAGGTCGTCGAGCGGCGCCGGGTCCGGTACCGCACGGTCGGCGACATGAGCTGCACCGGCGCGGTCGAGTCCGACGCCGTGACCGTCGCCGACGTGATCGCCGAGGTCGCCGTGAGCCGGCTCACCGAGCGCGGCGCGACGCGCGCCGACGACCGGGCGTCGGAGGCCGCGATGGAGGACCGCAAGCGCGAGGGCTACTTCTGATGGGGACGACGATGACGCAGCAGGACCACGACGAGCGCGCCGACCCCACGGCGGGGCTCGCGACCGGGCTCGGCGCCTCGACGCACCACGAGCGCGAGCTGCTCCGGCTCGCCACGGCCGGCTCCGTCGACGACGGGAAGAGCACGCTCATCGGGCGCCTGCTCTACGACACGAAGTCGGTGCTCGCCGACCAGCTCGCCGCCGTCGAGCGCGCCAGCCAGGCCCGCGGCGGCGAGGTCGTGGACCTCGCTCTGCTGACCGACGGCCTGCGCGCCGAGCGCGAGCAGGGCATCACGATCGACGTCGCCTACCGGTACTTCTCGACCGCGACGCGCGCGTTCGTGCTCGCGGACACCCCCGGCCACGTGCAGTACACCCGCAACATGGTCACGGGCGCCTCGACCGCCGAGCTGGCGATCGTGCTCGTCGACGCACGCAAGGGCGTGCTCGAGCAGACCCGACGGCACGCGACCATCGCGGCGCTGCTGGGCGTCCCGCACGTCGTGCTCGCGGTCAACAAGATGGACCTCGTCGGCTTCGACGAGGCGACGTTCACCGCGATCGCCGACGAGTTCACGCTCTACGCGGCGGGCCTCGGCGTGCACGACGTGCAGGCGATCCCGCTCTCGGCGCTCGCGGGCGACAACGTCGTGGACCGCTCGGGGCGCACGCCCTGGTACGCCGGGCCGACGCTGCTCGAGCACCTCGAGGCCGTCCCGGTCGACCGCGACCCGACGACCGAGCCGCTGCGCTTCCCGGTGCAGTACGTGATCCGGCCGCAGACGCCCGAGCACCCCGACTACCGCGGCTACGCGGGCCGGATCGCGTCGGGCGTCGTGCGGGTCGGCGACGACGTCGTGGTGCTGCCCTCGGGCAGGCGGACGAGCGTCGTCGGGATCGACACGTTCGACGGTGAGCTCGACGTCGCCCACGCGCCGCAGTCCGTCACGCTGCGCCTGGCCGACGACGTCGACATCTCCCGCGGCGACGTCCTCGCCCCGGCCGCGGACGCCCCCGTCACCGGCGCCGACCTGACCGGCACGCTGTGCTGGCTCGCGGACGCCCCGTCCGTGCCCGGCGCGCGCGTGCTCGTGCGCTCGGGGACCCGCACCGTGCGGGCGATCCTGCGCACCGTCGACTCGCGCCTGCACATCGACACCCTCACCGTCGAGCCGGGCGTCGACCGCCTCGAGCTCAACGACATCGGCACGGTGCAGCTGCGCCTCGCCGAGCCGATCGTGCTCGACGACTACGCCGAGCACCGCCGCACGGGCGCGTTCCTGCTCGTCGACCCCGCCGACGGCACGACGCTCGCGGCCGGGATGGTCGGCCCCTCGTCCGTCGTCGGGCTCGCCGGCGCGGAGGAGCGATGTCGCGCGCTCTGAGCTGAGCGCCCGCGTCATCCCCTCCCCCCGAAGGACACCTCTGTCATGACCGCCCTCCGTCGTCCTCGTCGTACCCATCGCACGACCCGCGCCCTCGTCGCGTCCGCCGCCCTCGTCGCCGTCCTCGCCGCGTGCTCCTCCGCGGGCGGCGCCGAGACGCCCGACGACTCCGCCGTGACCGCGGGCGGCGACGCCGAGGCCCCCGAGCTCCGGCTCGGGTACTTCGCGAACATCACGCACGCCACGCCCCTCGTCGGGGTCGCGGACGGCACGTTCGCCGAGGCGCTCGGCGACACCGAGCTGCGGACCGACATCTTCAACGCGGGCCCGGCGGCGGTCGAGGCGCTGTTCAGCGGTGGCCTCGACGCGACCTACATCGGCCCCAACCCGGCGATCAACGCGTTCGCGAAGTCCGACGGCGAGGCCATCCGCATCGTCGGCGGCGCGACCTCGGGCGGCGCCCAGCTCGTCGTCCGGGAGGGCATCGACGACGTCGAGGACCTGCGCGGCGCGGCGCTCGCGACGCCCCAGCTCGGCAACACCCAGGACGTCGCGCTGCGAGCCTGGCTGCTCGAGGAAGGCCTCAAGACGTCCGTGACCGGCGGCCAGAACGACGTCGAGATCACCCCGCAGGAGAACGCGCAGACGCTCGACCTGTTCAAGCAGGGCTCGCTCGACGGCGCGTGGCTGCCCGAGCCCTGGGCCTCGCGCCTCGTCCTCGAGGGCGGCGCGAAGGTCCTGCTCGACGAGAAGGAGCTGTGGCCCGAGGGCGACTACGTCACGACGCACCTCATCGTCCGCACGGAGTTCCTCGAGCAGTACCCCGGCACCGTCAAGAAGCTCCTCGAGGCGCAGGTCACCACCAACGAGTGGATCGCGGCGAACGCCGAGGAGGCGGCGACGGTCGCCAACACCGCGATCGGCGAGCTCACGGGCAAGCAGCTCGGGGAGGACGTCCTCGCGCGTGCCTGGCCGAACCTGCGCATCACGAACGACCCGGTCGCGTCCTCGCTCCAGCTCTCGGCGGACCACGCCGCGTCGGTGGGCGTCTCCGACGAGGTCGAGCTCGACGGCATCTACGACCTGTCCCTCCTCAACGCCGTCCTCACCGAGCGCGGCGAGACTGCCGTCTCGGCCGCCGGGCTCGGAACGGAGTAGCGATGACGAGCGTCTCGACCGCCGCGGCGGCCACCACCGCCTCCGCCGTGCCCACGGCGGGCACGGCGGCGCACACCGCGTCCGCCGCCGTCCGTCTGCTCGGCGTCACCAAGCACTTCGGCGACGCCAGCCGCCCACCCGTGCTCGACCGGATCGACCTCACCGTCGCCCCCGGCGAGTTCGTCTGCCTGCTCGGGGCCTCCGGGTGCGGCAAGTCGACGCTGCTGTCGCTCGTCGCCGGGCTCGATGCCCCGAGCGACGGCACGGTCGAGGTCCCCGACGGCCGGCCCGCGCTGATGTTCCAGGAGCCGGCGCTCTACCCCTGGCTCACCGCGGGCCAGAACATCGAGCTCGCGCTGCGGCTGCGCGGCGTCGGGCGCCAGGCCCGGCGGGCCGAGGCGGACCGGCTGCTCGCGCTCGTGCACCTCGAGGGCTCGCACGCCAAGCGCGTGCACGAGCTCTCGGGCGGCATGCGCCAGCGGGTCGCGCTCGCCCGGGCCCTCGCGCAGGAGGGCCGCGTCCTGCTCATGGACGAGCCGTTCGCGGCGCTCGACGCGATCACGCGCGACGTGATGCACGACGAGCTCACCCGGATCTGGCGCGAGACCGGGCTGTCGGTCGTCTTCGTGACCCACAACGTGCGCGAGGCGGTCCGGCTGGGGCAGCGCGTCGTGCTGCTCTCGTCGCGGCCCGGCCGCATCGTCCGCGAGTGGACCGTCGACCTGCCGCACCCGCGCCGGATCGAGGACTCCGGTGTCGCCGAGCTCTCGGTCGAGATCACCGACCACCTGCGACAGGAGATCTCCCGCCATGGCCGCTGACACGACGCGCACCGCGTCCCCCGGCCGCGTCGATGCCCGTGCCCTCGAGGCGGGCCTCGACGCGCTCGAGACCGCCGTCGTCGCCCCGCGGCGCAGCCGCTGGAGCACCGCCTGGTCGGCGTTCTGGCCGACCACGCTCGCGCTCGGGGTCTTCGTCGCCCTGTGGCAGCTCGTCTACCTCGCCGGGGTCAAGCCGGCGTACGCCCTCCCGGGCCCGGCGGACGTCGCCACGACGTTCGTCGGCATCCTCCAGGACGGCACCGCCCTCAAGGCCAGTGCGCTGAGCCTGCAGCGCGGTGGCGTCGGGTTCGTCGTGTCCGTCGTCATCGGGGTGGTCCTCGGGGTCGCGATGGCGACGATCCCGCTGCTGCGCCGGGCGATCGGCCCCATGATCACGGGCCTGCAGTCGCTCCCGTCGATCGCGTGGGTGCCGGCGGCGGTCATCTGGTTCGGGCTGAGCAACACCACGATCTTCGCGGTCGTGCTGCTCGGCGCCGTGCCGTCGATCGTCAACGGCCTGCTCACAGGGGTGGACCAGGTGCCGCCGCTGTTCCTGCGGGTCGGGCGCGTCCTCGGCGCCCGCGGCTGGGACCGGATCCGGTTCGTGCTGCTGCCCGCGGCGCTCCCCGGCTTCCTCGGGGGGCTCAAGCAGGGCTGGGCGTTCGCCTGGCGCTCGCTCATGGCGGCCGAGCTCATCACGAACGCCCCGCGCCTGGGCACCGGGCTCGGCCAGGTCCTCGACCTCGGGCGCACGCTGAGCGACATGTCGCTCGTGATCGCGGCGATCTTCCTCATCTTCGCCGTTGGCATCGCCATCGAGCTCCTGGTGTTCTCCCCGCTCGAGCGGCGCGTGCTGCACGCGCGAGGTTTGACCGGCCTGGCAGGCCAGTGACAGGGTCCGCTCCTGTGCGGCTCCCCCTCCTGCTCGACGTCCGTGACCGGCTCGTCCTCGTCGTCGGGGGCGGGCCGGTCGCCGCTCGTCGTGCCGCCGGGCTCGTCGAGGCGGGCGCGCGCGTGCGGGTCGTCGCACCCGAGGTCGTCGACGAGCTCGCGGCGCTCGCCGCCCGGGGAGCCGTGACGCACGAGGCCCGCCGCTACGCCCCGGGGGACCTCGACGGCGCCTGGCTCGCCTACACCGCGACCGGGCACCCCGAGACGGACGCCCGCGTGGCGTCCGACGCCGAGGACGCCCGCGTCTGGTGCTCGAAGGGCGGCGACCCCGCGGCGTCCCGCGCGTGGACCCCGTCGGTGGCCCGCGCCGGTGACGTGACCGTCGCGGTCGGCGCGGGCGGGGACCCCCGGCGCGCGGCCGCGATCAAGGACGCCGTCGCGCTGCTGCTCGACACCGGCGCGCTGCCCGTGCGCCGCCGGCGGCCGGGACCGGGTGCGGTCGCGCTCGTCGGCGGCGGGCCCGGTGCGCGCGACCTCATCACGACGCGGGGACGCCGGCTGCTCGCGGAGGCCGACGTCGTCGTCGTCGACCGGCTCGCACCGCGCGAGCTGCTCGACGAGCTCGACCCCGACGTCGAGGTCATCGAGGCCGGCAAGACGGCCCACCGGCACACGCTGACCCAGGACCAGATCAACGCCGTCCTCGTCGAGCGGGCGCTCGCGGGCCGGCGGGTCGTCCGGCTCAAGGGCGGCGACCCGTTCGTGCTCGGGCGGGGCAGCGAGGAGGTCCTCGCGTGCGTCGCCGCCGGCGTCCCCGTCGAGGTCGTGCCCGGCGTCACGAGCGCCATCGCGGTCCCGGGCGCCGCGGGGATCCCGGTCACGCACCGGGGGCTCTCGCGCCAGGTGACGATCGTCTCGGCGCACGAGGCGCAGCCGGACTGGGGCTCGCTCGCTGCGCTCGAGGGCACGCTCGTGCTGCTCATGGGCGTCGGCCAGCTGCGCGACCAGGCCGCGCGCCTCGTCGAGCACGGCAAGGACGCGTCGACCCCCGTCGCGATCGTCGAGCGCGGGACCACGCCGGAGCAGCGCACCACCCGGGGCACGCTCGCCGGCATCGCGGACGCCGCCGACGCCGCCGGGGTCCGCTCCCCCGCGGTCATCGTCATCGGCGAGGTCGCCGGCCTCGTGCTCGACGCCGCGCCGGCGGCAGCGCCGGGCACGACAGGAGCCGGCCGTGGCACCGGCGGCGGCGCCGGGCCGGACGTGCCGGGCGCCGTCGAGCCGTCGAAGGTCGAGCCGTCGGGTGCGGAGCCGTCACGGAGCGACCAGTCGCAGGGCGAGCCGTCGCAGGGCGAGCCGGCGGGCGCCGACCCGGGCACCCCCGCAGACTGACCCCGTGCCCGCACCCACGTTCGACGTCCTGCTGCCGCTCGCCCGCGCGGGCGACCGCTTCCCGCCCGACCCGGACGAGCGCGCCCTGCTCGACCTGTACGCCCACCCCGACCCGGCACCGGGGCGGAGCAGCTGCGTCCGGGCGGCGA
The DNA here is from genome assembly GCF_047229345.1 of Cellulomonas jepli. Classification (NCBI taxonomy): domain Bacteria; kingdom Bacillati; phylum Actinomycetota; class Actinomycetes; order Micrococcales; family Cellulomonadaceae; genus Cellulomonas; species Cellulomonas jepli. Next base: position 26,027 of record NZ_JBFTER010000005.1, read on the forward strand.
TGGTGTCGACGCTCGACGGCTCGGCGACGGGACCGGACGGCCGCTCGGGCACGATCAACAACGCCGCGGACCACCGCGCGTTCGTCGTCCAGCGCGCGGTCGCGGACGTGCTGCTCGTCGGAGCCGGCACCGCGCGCGCCGAGGGGTACCGCGAGCTCCCGCTGCCCGAGCCGCTGCGTGCGGCCCGGGTGCACCGCGGGCAGTCCCCGGACGTCACGCTCGCGCTGGTGTCGCGGTCGGGGTCGATCCCCGAGGACCTCCTGCACGCACCGTCCGCGCCGCTCGTCGTGACGTCGGCGGCGAGCCCCCGGCTCGCGGCGCTGCGCGCCTCGGTCAGCGCCGACCGGCTCGTCGTCGCCGGCGACGAGGACGTGGACCTCGCCCGTGCGCTCGAGGCGCTCGCGGAGCGCGGGCTCGTGCGGGTGCTGGCCGAGGGCGGCCCGCACCTGCTGGCCGACCTCGTCGCGGGCGGCCTCGTCGACGAGCTGTGCCTCACGACGAGCCCGGTGCTCGTCGGCGGCCCGGGTCCGCGCGTCCTCGACTCGGGCACGTGGTTGCCGGCCGCCGTCGCGACGACCCCGGTGCACCTGCTGCACGCGGACGGCGTCCTCGTCGGCCGCTGGACGCTGCGTCACCACGCGGGGCAGAACTGACGCAGCCGGACCACGTCGGCACGCGGTGACGGACCGCGCACCGCGGGGCCGCGCACTAGGCTCCCCCACGTGACTGACACGATCCTGGTCCTGACCGAGGACACGCTCGCCTCCGCCGACGTCGCGCACATCGTGTCGCTGCACGAGGGCGAGACGCTCGCGTACCGCGTCCTCGTGCCCGCCGACACCGAGCGCAACCTGCTCGTCTCCCTCATCGACCAGCTCAGCCTCGGCGAGCTGCGTGAGGCCCTCGACACGGTCCGCGGACGCGATCCCGAGCCGCGCGCCGCCCGCGCGACGGCCGCCGACCAGCTCGCGGAGAGCCTCGCCGCGTTCGCGGAGGCGGGTCGTGACGCCGCCGGCGAGGTCGTGTCGGACGACCCGCTGCCCGCGCTGCGCGCCGCGATCGCGCAGGGCCCGGTGCGCGAGGTCGTCGTCGTGACGTACCCGCACGCCGTCGAGGACACCTTCCACCGCGACTGGGCGTCGCGTGCGCGCGAGGAGCTCGACGTCCCCGTCCTGCACCTGTACGCGGGGACCAGCGAGCTCGGCTGACCGCTCTCGGCGCCAGGCCCGGCTCCACCCCGCCCCCGCACACCACGACGCCGGGCCCCCGAGGAGGGGACCCGGCGTCGTCGCGTCGTGCGTGCGTGCCCGGGCGGTCAGGCCCGGTGCCGCTCAGAAACCGGTGCCCGTGAGCTCCGGGTAGTGGGTCCGGAACTTGCGCACCTGGTTGACCAGCGCGAGCGTCACGTACGCGACGCGCTTGGGCCCGGCGTCCTGGGCGTACCGCAGCGGGTGCGCGACGGCGCCCGCCTTGATCAGGCCCTTGACCTTGGCCGCGAGGGCCGGGTCCGCGACGTACTTCAGCAGCAGCCGGTGCGGGACGATCGCGTAGAGGATCTCCTTCTCGACGACGACCGGCTCGACGGCACGGCCCTCGACGCGGTCCTCGACGAGGAAGCGCATCGGGTTCGCCCCGGCGGCCGTCACGTAGTAGTTGTTCCGGCCGATGCGCGGGTTGACCTCGAAGAAGCGGTACGACCCGTCACGCGGGTCCACCTTGACGTCGAAGTTGGCGAAGCCGACGTACCCGGTCTCGGTGAGGAAGCGCCGGGCCTGCTCGAGCATCGGGTCGATGCGCGTCGTGATCATCGCCGCAGGGTTCCCGAGGCCGGACGGCGTGTGCTCCTCGAGGAGCACGTGCGCCGAGCACAGCAGCGTGATCTGCCCGCGGCTGTCGACGTACGCGGTGATCGAGCGCATCTGCGTGTCGTCGCCCGGGATGAGCTCCTGGACCACGAACCGGCCGCGGAACCCGGCGCCGGCGAGCGAGACCCAGAGCTGGTCGAGCTCGGCGGGCTCGCTGATCTCGAAGACCTTCTTCTTGCCCTCGAACTCGACGTCCTGGTAGTCCGCGCTGCTCGCCGCCTTCGCGATGAGCGGGTACGTGATGCCGGCCGGGACCGGCACGGGCTGCCACCCGGGCTCGCCGGCGTGGGCGAAGTCCTGCACGACGGTGCGGGGCACCGAGATGCCGATCCGCTCGCAGATCTCCGCGAACGTCGCCTTGTCGGAGATCTGGTCGAGCAGCTCGGCGCTCAGGAACGGGACCACGTAGTACGGCTCGAGCTCGTCGCGGTGCTGCACGACGACGCGGACCAGCCAGTCCGAGTTCGCCATGAGCACGAGCCGCCGGCCCGAGAGGCCGCGCGCGACCTCGACGAGCTTGTCCACGAGCTGGCGCGGGTCGTGCCCGTCGGCGACGAGCACGTTGTCGACGATGCGCGAGTCGGCGACGGGGCCGAGGGCCGCACCGCTCACGACGATCGAGCGGACGCCGTAGGCCTCGTGGAACGAGCGCGCGAGGGCGTAGACGCCGATGTCGGCGCCGAGGATCACGGGCTGGAGCGGGCCGGTCGACGCCGTGAGGGCGTCGACCGGCTCGCGTGCGGTGTCGCTCACGCGTTGCTCTCGGTGCGGTCGAGGGTCCACTCGGTGTGGAAGGTGCCCTCGCGGTCGGTGCGGCGGTAGGTGTGGGCGCCGAAGAAGTCGCGCTGGGCCTGGATCAGGTTCGCGGGCAGGCGCTCGGCGCGGACCCCGTCGTAGTAGGCCAGGGAGGAGGAGAACGCGGGGGTCGGGACGCCGGCGAACGCGGCGGCGGCCACGATCCGGCGCCAGGCGCCCACGCCGTTGCCGACGGCCCCGACGAAGTAGGGGTCGGCCAGCAGCAGGGGCAGGTTCGCGTCGCGCTGGTAGGCCTCGGTGATCCGGTTGAGGAACCGGGCCCGGATGATGCACCCGCCCCGCCAGATCCGGGCCATCGCACCCCGGTCGATGCCCCACCCGAACTCCGCCGACGCGGCGGCGATCTGGTCGAAGCCCTGGGAGTACGCGACGACCTTCGAGGCATACAGGGCCAGGCGCACGTCCTCGACGAACGCGTCCCGGTCGGCGACCTCGAACGGGCTCGTGCCCGCCACCAGCGTGCCGGCCGCGGCGGTGCGCTGCGGGACCGACCCGGACAGGGCCCGGGCGAACGTCGCCTCCGCGATCCCGGTGATCGGCACCCCCAGGTCGAGCGCGTTCTGCACGGTCCAGCGCCCGGTGCCCTTCTGCTCGGCCTGGTCGAGCACGATGTCGACGAACGCCTGACCGGTCGCCGCGTCGACGTGCGAGAGCACGTCGGCGGTGATCTCGATCAGGAAGGACTCCAGGTCCCCCTCGTTCCAGGTCCGGAAGATCTCCCCGATCTCCGCCGCGCTCGCGCCCAGGCCCTGCTTGAGCAGGTCGTAGGCCTCCGCGATGAGCTGCATGTCGGCGTACTCGATGCCGTTGTGCACCATCTTCACGAAGTGCCCCGCACCCTCCGGCCCCACATACGTGCAGCACGGCACCCCGTCGACCTTCGCGGCGATGTCCTCCAGGATCGGCCCGAGCACCGCATAGGACTCCCGCGACCCACCCGGCATGATCGACGGGCCCAGCAGCGCCCCCTCCTCACCGCCCGAGACCCCGGAGCCGACGAAGTGCAGGCCGTGGGCCTTCAGCTCACCCTCCCGGCGCACCGTGTCCGGGAAGTGCGCGTTCCCCGCATCGATCACGATGTCGCCCGCCTCCAGCAGCGGGACCAGCTCGGCGATGACCGCGTCGGTCGCCGGGCCGGCCTTGACCATGATCACGACCTTGCGCGGGCGCTCCAGGGACGCCACGAAATCGGCCATCGACTCCGAGGCCACGAACGTCCCCTCGTCCCCGTGGTCCGCGACCAGCGACTCGGTCTTCGCGTAGGACCGGTTGTGCACCGCGACCGTGTACCCGTGCCGCGCGAAGTTCCGCGCCAGGTTCCGACCCATCACAGCCAGACCCGTCACACCGATCTGAGCAGTTCCTTCTACGGACATACGCGCGGTACTCCTTCGTCGGGGACGCCCGGGCCGGGAGCTGCACTCCGAACGGGCGGGCCGGTTTGTGCTGATGCGCCGGTCAGCCTAGTGGCGCAACGACACGCGCGACGCGGCGTGCCGAACGGCAAGACCGCACCCCCGCACGTAGTCTCGCTCGCGTGACACCAGCCGGTTCAGGGCCCGCTCCGCCGGAGTTCCTGCGCGCACTGCGATCGCTCCGTGACGTGCAGCTGCGCCCCGAGATCCGCCTCGAGGAGGTGCCCGGTCCGGCGCGCATCGCGCCCTGGACGGCGGCCCTCACGGCCGAGGTGCGCGCGAGCCGGCGCGACCCCGACGCGATCGAGCTCGCCTCCGGGCGCTTCGTGGTGCTGCACGACCCCGAGGGCCAGGAGGCGTGGCACGGGACGTTCCGCCTCGTGACCCTCGTACGCGCGACGCTGGAGCCCGAGGTCGGCGCCGACCCGATGCTCGCCGAGGTCGCCTGGAGCTGGTTCGCCGACGCGCTCGCGAGCGCCGGCCTCGACGCGCACGCCGCCGGGGGGACCGTGACCCGGGTCCTGTCGCAGAGCTTCGGCGCGCTCGACGAGCGGCCGGAGCAGGTCGAGCTCGAGGTGCGGGCGAGCTGGACGGCCCGCGACGAGGACCTCGGCCCGCACCTGCGCGCGTGGGGCACGCTGCTGTGCACGACGGCGGGCCTCCCGCCGCTCCCCGCCGGGGTCGTCCCGCTCCCGAGGCGTCGATGACGCGCCGCCGGAACAAGTAGCCCCGCCGAACCGCTCAAGGTGGGGGATGGTGCGGCCGATGGTCTTGTACGTGCCGGAAACATCCCCGGGGAGACCTACGTGAGCATCGAGCCGTTGCGCCGCACCGCGCCCACCCTGCGGGGTGTGCAGCCGCGTGCCGGAGAGCGCGCATCCCTCGTCAGCGCCGACCGCGCTGCCGGCGCGCCCGCCCAGCGGCGCGCCCTCGGCCAGATGTGCGTGGTCGTGTCCGACCTCGCCGACGGTGACGGGCAGGTCCTCGTCCGCAACCTGCGGCGTCGCGGGTCCGGCCGGGTCATCCTGCTGGCCCGTCGTGCGAGCCGGCGTGAGCTCGTCGGCCTCCTCGCGGGGGGCCTGCGCGGCGCCGTCGCGTCCGAGGCCCACACGACGCTGACCCAGGTCCCGCCGCCCGCGCAGTTCGTGCGGGACCGCCCCGAGCTGACCGCACGCGAGCTCGGTGTCCTCAAGCTCGTCGCGGACGGCTGCAGCAACCGCCGGATCGGCGAGCTGCTCGGCCTGTCGGCCCTGACGGTCAAGAGCCACCTCGCGCGCATCTCGCGCAAGCTCGGCACCGGCGACCGGGCCGCGCTCGTCGCGATCTCGATCCGGACGGGCCTGCTCGACTGAGAGCGCGCCCGCACGTGCCCGCCCGTGCGGCGGTCCCGTGAGCGACCCCACACCACCTCGGCCGCGCCCGGCTGCGCGCGCCCGCGCGGCGGCGGGCCGCGGAACCCCTACGGTGGAGGTCATGCTTCCCGATCGACCGTCCGGCGACCCTGCGGTGCAGGTCCCCGCCGACGACGCCGTCGACGTGGCCGTGCCCGAGGCACCGGTCGTCGTCGCACTCACCGAACCCCGCGAGGGCGTCCCCCCGGTCGTCGAGACCCCGGACGAGCTCGCGCGCGTCGTGGCGCTCTTCGAGGCCGGCACCGGGCCGGTCGCCGTCGACGCCGAGCGCGCCTCCGGCTACCGCTACGGCCAGCGGACGTACCTCGTGCAGGTGCGCCGCGAGGGTGCGGGCACCGCGCTCATCGACCCGATCGCGCTGCCGGACCTGTCGTCGCTGTCCCGCGCGCTCGTCGGCGTCGAGTGGGTCCTGCACGCGGCGTCGCAGGACCTGCCCGGGCTCGCCGAGCAGGGCATGACGCCGACCCGCATCTTCGACACCGAGCTCGGTGCCCGCCTGCTCGGGCTCGAGCGCGTCGGCCTCGCGGCCGTCGTGGCGGAGCTGCTCGGCCTCGGCCTGGCCAAGGAGCACTCGGCGGTCGACTGGTCGACGCGCCCGCTGCCGGGCGAGTGGCTGCGCTACGCGGCGCTCGACGTCGAGGTGCTCGTGGAGCTGCGCGCGGTGCTCGCCGAGCGTCTGGCCGTCGCGGGCAAGGCCGAGTGGGCCGCGCAGGAGTTCGAGGCCGTGCGTCTCGCTCCCCCGCCGCCCCCGCGCGTCGAGCCCTGGCGCCGGGTCTCGGGGCTGCACGCGGTGCGCGACGCCCGGCGGCTCGCCGTCGTCCGCTCGCTGTGGACGACGCGCGACGACAACGCCCGCCAGCGCGACATCTCCCCGGGGCGCGTCCTGCCCGAACACGCGATCGTCGCAGCCGCCCAGGCGCTCCCCCGGTCCGTCCCCCAGCTCGTCGCGCTCCCGGCGTTCTCGGGCAAGGGCACCCGGCGCCGTGCCGCGCTGTGGCAGCACGCGATCGACGAGGCACTGGCCCTCCCGGAGTCGGAGCTGCCGTCGGTGCGCGGGCCCAAGAGCGACGCTCCCCCGCCGCCGCGCGCGTGGGCCGACCGGGACCCCGCGGCCGCCGCCCGGCTCACGGCGGCGCGCGACGTGATGACGGCGCTCTCGGCCGAGGTGGACGTCCCGGCGGAGAACCTGCTGCAGCCCGACCTGCTGCGCCGCCTCTGCTGGTCGCCGCCTCCGACGCTCGACGCCGCGGCGGTCGCCGACACGCTGCGGTCCGGTGGTGCGCGCGAGTGGCAGGTCGAGCTCGCGGTGCCGCGGCTCGCGGAGGCGTTCGCGGCGGTCTCGGCCTGACGGCCTCGGGCGGAGGCGCGATGTTACTGTTCGGTAACTTGGCTGACGCGGGACGTACGTCCCGGTAACGTCGGCCCTCGCCGGCCCGCCTGGGTCGGCAGGACACCGTCGTCCCGCCTGGAGGTCCGATGCCGCGCGCATCCGCCCGGTCCGTCCGTCCCGTCGTCTTCGTCGAGGGTGTGCGCACGCCGTTCGGCCGTGCCCGTCCCGACGGTCTGTACGCGCACACCCGCGCCGACGACCTCGCCGTCAAGACGGTCCGGGAGATCCTGAGGCGCCACCCCGAGCTGCCGCCCGAGCGCATCGACGAGGTCGCCGTGGCGGCCACGACCCAGACCGGCGACCAGGGGCTCACGCTCGGCCGCACGGTCGGCGTGCTGTCCGGGCTCCCCGAGACCGTCCCCGGGTACGCGATCGACCGCATGTGCGCGGGCGCCATGACCGCCGTGACCACCGTCGCCTCGGGCATCGGCGTCGGCGGCCTCGACGTCGCGCTCGCCGGGGGCGTCGAGCACATGGGCCGGCACCCGATGGGCTTCGACGCCGACCCCAACCCGCGGTTCGTAGCCGAGCGGCTCGTCGCCGCCGACGCCCTCAACATGGGCAACACCGCCGAGAACCTGCACGACCGCTTCCCCGAGCTGACCCGCGAGCGCGCCGACGCGTACGGCGTCGCGAGCCAGGAGAAGTACGCGGCCGCGCTCGCCGCCGGCCAGATCGACCCCGACCTCGTCTACGTCGCGACGCGCGACCCCGAGCGCGGCTGGGGCCTCGCGACCGCCGACGAGCCGCCGCGCCCGGGGACACGGCTCGAGGACGTCCGTGACCTGAAGACCCCGTTCCGCGCGGGCGGCCGGGTCACCGCCGCGACGTCCGCGCCGCTCACGGACGGCGCTGCGTCGTGCCTGCTCGCGGCGGAGGACACGGCCGAGGAGCTCGGGCTCGCCGCACGCATGCGCATGGTGTCGTTCGCCTACGCGGGCGTCGACCCGGCGGTCATGGGCATCGGCCCGGTCCCCGCGACGCAGCGCGCGCTCGCCCGGGCGGGCCTGACGATCGAGGACATCGGGCTGTTCGAGGTCAACGAGGCGTTCGCCGTCCAAGTGCTCGCGTTCCTCGACGCGTTCGGGATCGCCGACGACGACCCGCGCGTCAACCCGTACGGCGGCGCGATCGCCGTCGGCCACCCGCTCGCGTCGTCAGGCGTGCGCCTCATGACCCAGCTCGCGCGCCAGTTCGCCGAGCAGCCCGACGTCCGCTACGGGCTCACGACCATGTGCGTCGGCCTCGGGCAGGGCGGCACCGTGATCTGGGAGAACCCGCACCACCCCGACTACGACGGCGTGCGCCCCGCCGCCGCGACGACCTCCGGGAGCGCCCGATGAGCACCCCCACGACCGAGAACGCCCCTCGTCCCGAGCGCGTGACGCACGCGCTCGTCCGCGACGTGACGCTCCCCCGCGGTGCGGGCACGCTCGCGCTCGTCACGCTCGACAACGGCTTCGACCACACCAAGCCGACGACGCTCGGCCCGGGCGGGCTCACCGAGCTCCAGGCCGCGCTGCGGGCGCAGCAGGCGCGCGCCGCGGCGGGCGAGATCGTCGCCGTGGCCGTGACCGGCAAGCCGTACTACCTCGCCGCCGGGGCCGACCTCACGCTGGTCTCGTCCCTGAGCGACCCCGCCGACGCCCGGATGATCGCCGAGCTCGGGCACGCGACGTACCGGCTGCTCGGGGAGATGGGCGTCCCGACGTTCGCCTACGTCAACGGCGCGGCGCTCGGCGGCGGGCTCGAGGTCGCGCTGGCGTGCACCTACCGGACCGTCGCGTCCGACGTGACCGCGCTCGCGCTGCCCGAGGTGTTCCTCGGGCTCGTGCCGGGCTGGGGCGGCTGCTACCACCTGCCGCACCTCGTCGGGGTCCGGCGCGCGCTCGAGCTGATCCTCACGCGGCCGCTCGCGAACAACCGCATGACGAAGGCGGCCGAGGCGCTCGAGCTCGGCGTCGCCGACGCGCTGTTCGAGGCTGCCGACTTCCTCGAGCAGTCGCTCTCCTGGACGGCGGACGTGCTCGCGGGGCGCGTCGTGCCGGAGCGGCGCGAGATCGAGAGCCAGGAGGAGTGGGACGCGGTCGTCGCGGGCGCCCGCGCCCAGCTCGACGCACGCCTGCACGGCGCCAAGCAGTCCCCGTACCGCGCGCTCGACCTCGTCGCGGCGGCCCGCACCGCCGACCGCGACCAGGCGTTCACGGCCGAGGACGACGCGCTCGCCGAGCTCATCATGTCCGACGAGCTGCGCGCCGGGCTGTACGCGTTCGACCTCACGACCCGGCGCGCGCGCAAGCCCGAGGGTGCCCCGGCGCCCGAGCTCGCGCGTCCCGTGCGGTCGGTCGGCATCGTCGGCGCCGGGCTCATGGCCGGGCAGCTCGCGGTGCTCGTCGCCCGGCGCCTGCGCGTGCCCGTGGTCATGCGGGAGGTGTCCGACGAGCGCGTCGAGGCCGGGCTCGCGGGGATCCGCCGGCTCGTCGAGGGCCAGGCCGCGAAGGGCCGGATCTCGGCCGACGAGGCGAACCGGGTGCTCGCGTCGATCTCGGTGAGCACCGACCTGTCGACGCTCGCCGGTGCCGACCTCGTGATCGAGGCGGTCACCGAGGTGATGAGCCTCAAGCAGCGCGTGTTCGCCGAGCTCGAGGACATCATCGCCGACGACGCGGTGCTCGCGACGAACACGTCGGCGCTGTCCGTCACCGAGATGTCGGCGCACCTGCGCCACCCGGAGCGGGTGGTCGGCATCCACTTCTTCAACCCCGTCGCGCAGATGCCGCTCATCGAGGTCGTCCGCACGGGCGTCTCGACCGACCAGGCGGTCGCGACGGCGTTCGCGCTGGCCAAGGGGCTCGGCAAGACCGCCGTCGGCGTGGCCGACCGCCCGGGCTTCGTGGTCAACCGGCTGCTGCTGCGGATGCTCGCGGAGGTCGCCGGCGCGGTCGAGGGCGGCACGCCGGTGCAGGTCGCCGACGTCGCGCTGCGCCCGCTCGGGCTGCCGATGGGGCCGTTCGCGCTCATCCAGCTCGTGGGGCTGCCGGTCGCGCTGCACGTGCTCGAGTCCCTGCACGCCGACCTCGGTGACCGCTACCCGCTGTCCCCCGGCCTGTCCCGGCTGGCCGAGGCGGGTCGGCGCGTCGTGCCCGAGCCCGACGGCCGGGGCAGCGAGCACGCGGTGGACCCGGCGATCCAGGACGCCTTCCCGGCGGTCGGCGCCGAGGGCGCGCTCGACGAGCAGGGCGTGCGCGACGCGGTGCTCGCGGGTCTCGCGCAGGAGATCGGGCTCATGCTCGACGAGGGCGTCGTGGCCACGCCCGAGCAGATCGACCTGTGCATGGTGCTCGGCGCGGGCTGGCCGTTCCACCTCGGCGGCATCACGCCGTACCTCGACCGCACCGGCTGGTCCGAGCGCGCTGCGGGGCGCCGGTTCCTGCCGCCGGGTCGCGCGGACGTGCCCGCGCAGGTGGCCTCCTCGGTCTGAGCGGCCGGAGGGTGGGCGACGGTGCTCGTCGCCCACTCTCCGCCCCCTCGCCCGGGACGGTCGGCGTCCCGTGCGGGACGCCCGCGGTCAGGGCTGGGCGTCCAGCCGCGCCAGCACCTCGGCCGGCAGCTCGACCTCGGCGGCGCGGATGTTCTGCTCGTACTGCTCCCACGTCCGCACCCCGGTGATCGCCGACATGCGCGGCGAGCGCTGCGCGAGGACCCACGCGAGCACGAGCTGGTTCGGCGTGCAGCCGACCTCGGCGGCCAGCTCGTGCACGAGCGCGCGACGGGCGTCGTTCGCGGGGGCGTCGAAGAACCGGTGCTGCCAGTTGGCGGCCCACTTCGCGTCGTCGTCGTACGAGCCGCGCAGCGTCGGGGTGTACGCGAACAGCGTCACGTCGTCGTTCGCGCGCAGGTAGTCGAGCTGCTCGTCGTCGACGATCGAGGCGTGGTCGAGGCCCGCCGTCCGGTGCAGGTAGGTGTGCTGCTGCTGGAGCGCCACCGGGACCGTCCAGCCGTTCGCGGCCGCCGTGGCCCGGACCCGCTCGAGGCGCCACGCGCGCACGTTGGACCAGCCGAGGTGCCGGACCTTGCCCTCGACGACGAACGAGTGCAGGACCTCGAGGGTCTCCTCGAGCGGGGTCGAGCGGTCGTCGACGTGCACGTAGTACAGGTCGACGTGGTCCGTCTGCAGGCGGCGCAGGCTGCCCTCGAGCGCGTCCCGCAGCGTCTGCGCGCCGGCGCCCTCGTAGCGGGACTGCGCGAGGGCGTTGTCGGGCTCGTCGCTCCCGTCGCGCCACACGCCGTCGAGGTCGCGGATCCGGGCAGTGCCCTTGGTCGCGAGGAACACGTCGTCGCGCCGGCCCGTGCGGGCGAACCACCGCCCGAGCACCTCCTCGCTCTCGTCGCCGGTGTACTGCGGCCCGCTCCACCACGAGTAGCAGTTGGCGGTGTCGACGTGCGTGCCGCCGGCGCCCAGGAAGTGGTCGAGCATGCGGTGCGCGGTGGGCTCGTCGGTCGTGGTGCCGAACAGCATCGCGCCGAGCGCGAGCTCGCTGACCTTCTCGCCGGTGCGGCCGATCTCCAGGGTCCTCATGCGGGTGCGTCCTCCGTGGTGGCGGCGTCGACGACGCCGCGGTAGTAGGTGAGCTTGTTGTCGATGAGCTGCAGGTGCTCGGTGTGGCGGCGCAGGAGCGCGTCGAGCACGTCGCGGTGCCGCTGGAGCACCTCGATCCGGTCGGGGATGGTGTGCTCGCCGGCGCGGGTGAGCTCGGCGAACGCCAGCATGTCGCGGATGCCCATGCCGGTGGCGCGCAGCAGAGTCAGGAGCTGCACCCAGCCGACGTCCCCGTCGTCGTAGGCGCGCCTGCCGCCCGCCGAGCGTGCGACGGGGGCGAGCAGGCCGATGCGCTCGTAGTAGCGCAGCGTGTGCGTCGTGACCCCGGTCTTCTCCGCGACCTCGCCGATCGTGTGACGGTTCGTCATGACGGCCACGCTAGGAGTTCGAGCGCACTCGAAGTCAAGGATCCGGTGCGCGCCCCTCCGCGGGCTCGACGGGGCTCAGTAGCGCTGCGCGTACCGTGTCGGGCTCTCGCCGAACATCGCGCGGAAGTCGCGGGTCAGGTGCGCCTGGTCCGCGTAGCCGAGCTCGTCCGCCAGCGCGGCCCACCGGACCTCCGCGCCGGCGTCGAGGCGCTCGGTGACCTCGCGGAGGCGGTGGAGCCGGATCACCCACTTGGGGCCGGCGCCCACGTGCTCGGCGAACAGGCGCTGCACGTGGCGCGTGCTCAGCGCCAGGTGGGCGGCGAGGGCGTGCACGGTCGTGAGCTCGGGGGTGGTCGCGACGGCCGCCACCGCGTCAGCGGCGAGGGCCGAGCGCGGGTCGGGCGGCGGGAGGACCGAGCGGAGGAACCCCGTGAGGGCGTCGGCGTCGGTCAGCTCCGGGATGTCGCGTCGCAGCACGTCGGCGGCGTCGGCCGTGGCGTCCGTGAGCGTCGAGACCGCGCGACCGAGCAGGGGCCGGAACCAGCCGGGTCTGAAGGCCACCCCGAGCACGGAGCCGCGCCCCTCGAGCGTCCGGTGCTGGTGGGTCGTCGCGACGCCCGTGACGGTCGCGCGCCCCCCACGGACCGTCAGGTGCACGTTCGGGGTCGGGACGACGAGCTGCCGGTAGGGCTCGGCGTAGTCCCAGGTGACCGCCCAGAAGCGCTCGACCCACGGCGCGAGGTCGGCCGGCACGGGCGGCTGGTCGTGCCGCTGGTGCGTCCGCCACGCACCGCCGACCTCGCGCGCGTCCCTGGTCACGCCGTCGAGCGTAGGTCGCATTCGTTCAAGACGGCACGGCCCACCCTCTGGTGGGCTGGGGCCATGTCGAACCCTGATCTCCTCGCCCGCGCCGCGGAGCCGCTGCTGCGGCTCGTCCCGACCGTCTCCGCCGACCAGCTCGGCGGCCCTACCCCGTGCAGCGCGTGGGACGTGCGCGCCCTCGTCGACCACCTGCTGCGCTGGGCGCCGGCCCTGGAGGCCGCCGGGCGCAGGACGACCGCACCGGCGCACCATGACCAGATCGACGACCTGCCCCCGGGTGCCTGGGCCGACGAGCTCGCCGCGCGCGTCCGCCGGACCGTCGACGCGTGGAGCCGGCCGGACGCGTGGGAGGGCAGCACCGCCCTCGACGGCTTCACGCTGCCGGCCTCGGTCGTCGGCGGGATGCTCGTGGGCGAGCTCGTCGTGCACGGGTGGGACCTCGCGCGCGCGACGGGCCACGAGCCGGGGTGGGACGACGACGTGCTGACGTACCTGCACGGCGAGGTGGCCTACAGCGCGCGGACCGGGCGGGAGATGGGCGTCTACGGCCCGGAGCGGACCGTCCCGGGGTCGGCGACGGTGCTCGACCGCACGCTCGCGCTCACGGGGCGCGACCCGGCGTGGTCCCCCACGGCGGCGTGGACGTCCTGAGCACGGGGGCCCGGAGCTGCTCGCGCACCGGGCGACGAGCGCGGGCGCACGGCGAGGGGGCGGTCGCGCCTCGCCCGCCGGCGTCGCGGCCGGCGCCGTCCGGTCCGGAGCGCACGAACGTCCGACCTGGGGCGCGCCGCCGCTCGACCCAGGTCGGACGACAGTGCGCGTCGCGGTTCCTACGGTGGTCACGTGACTCCCGACGGAACGCTGCACAGCCGCTCGACGACCGTCGGCGGCTTCGACCGCGAAGGTCGGCTGTGGGTGCTCGTGGTGCTCGGGGCCGGCGGCGTCGCGCTCGGCGCGCTCCTGCCGGCGGTCGCCGGCCGGTTGCGGGACGCGCCGTGGGTGCCCTTCGAGGGACCCCTCCGGCTGCTCTCGTCGTTCGACGCGTCGTGGCTGACGTGGGGGCGTCCGGCGATCGGGCTCGCCGCCGGCCTCGGAGCCGCGGTGTGGGTCGTCTCGGCCAGCCCGGTCCTGGAGGTCGACGCGGACGAGGTGCAGGTCCGGCGGCACGGACGGGTCGAGCGGGTCCTCGCGCGCGCCACGGTGGCGTCCGTCCACCCACGCGGCTCGAAGCTCGTCCTCGAGACCGAGCACGGGCGCACGCTGTTCGCCGACGACGTCGAGGGTGACCGAGCCGCGGTCCGCCGTGCGTTCGTCGAGCACGGGTACCCGTGGGAGGGACCGCGCGACTGACGGCACGGCGTGCGCCAGCCCGGGGTCGGCCCCGGGCTGGCGGTGCGGCCTCAGAACGTCGTGAGGCCGTGGGCGCGGAACTGCTCGCGCACCCGGGCGACGAGCTCGGGCGACGGCGCCGGGGTCTCGTCGAGCTCGTAGCGCATCCCCAGGGCCTCCCACTTGTCGCGGCCCATCTGGTGGAAGGGCAGGACCTCGACGCGCGTCACGCTCGAGAGGCTCGCGACGTACGCGGCGACCTTCTCGACGTTCTCGGCGTCGTCCGTCAGACCGGGCACGAGCACGAACCGGACCCAGATCTCGGTCCCGCGGGCGGCGAGACGACGGCCGAAGTCGAGCGTCGGGGCGAGCTCGCGGCCCGTCACCCGCGTGTAGGTCTCCTCGTCGCCCGACTTCACGTCGAGCAGCACGAGGTCGAGGTCGTCGAGCATCGCGTCGGTGCAGTGCGCCCCGAGGCAGCCGGACGTGTCGATCGCGGTGTGGATGCCGAGCTCCTTCGCGCCGCGCAGCACGCGGGCGACGAACGCCGGCTGCATGAGCGGCTCGCCGCCGGAGATCGTGAGGCCGCCGCCGGTGACCTCGAAGATCGGGCGGTAGCGCCGGATCCGGCCGAGGAGCTCGTCGGCGGTGATCGGCTCGCCGCGGCGCATCTCCATGGTGTCGGGGTTGTGGCAGTAGAGGCACCGCAGCGGGCAGCCCGACAGGAACGTGGTCAGCCGCGTCCCCGGGCCGTCGACGGCCGTGACGAGCTCCCACGAGTGCAGCGAGCCGAGCTCCCCGGCGCGCATCTGCGCGAAGCGCTCGACCCGGTCGGCCTCGCTCACGTCGAGCCCCGCGGTGCCCGCGGTCGAACGGTGGTTCGAGCCGCCGACGAGCGGCACGCCGAGCTCGACGACCGGGGCGCCGACCTCGTCGGTGTCGCGCTGTGCGGCTGTCGCGTTCATCGCCGGCTCCTGTCGGTCTCGGGGGATCGTGCTGCTCGCAGCGGGAGGTGCGGTGGTGCGGTGGTGCGGTGTGCGCACCGTCGAGGGGCACCTGCCCCGGCGGACCGTGCCGGGCGCCGCTGGGCACCCGGCACGGCCGTTCCCCGGGGGTACGGGGGTCAGAGTCCGCCGTGGAACGTGCGCGAGAGCACGTCGAGCTGCTGCTCCCGGGTCAGGCGGACGAAGTTGACGGCGTAGCCGGAGACCCGGATGGTCAGCTGCGGGTACTTCTCCGGGTGCTCCATCGCGTCCTCGAGCGTGTCGCGGTTGAGGACGTTGATGTTGACGTGGAACCCGGCCGAGACCGTGTACCCGTCGAGCAGGCCGACCAGGTTCGCGACCTGCTCGTCCTTGGTCCGGCCGAGGCCCGAGGGCACGACCGTCGAGGTCAGCGAGATGCCGTCCATCGCCTCGGAGTACGGCAGCTTCGCGACGGAGAGGGCCGAGGCGAGCATCCCGTGCGAGTCGCGCCCGTTCATCGGGTTGGCGCCCGGCGCGAACGGCTCGCCCTGGCGGCGGCCGTCGGGGGTGTTGCCCGTGGCCTTGCCGTAGACGACGTTCGAGGTGATCGTCAGGACCGACTGCGTGTGCAGCGAGCTCCGGTACGTCTTCTGCGCGCGGATCTTCTCCATGAAGCTGCGCACGATCTCGACCGCGATGTCGTCGGCCCGGTCGTCGTCGTTGCCGTAGGTCGGGAACTCGCCCTCGGTGACGTAGTCGACGACCAGGCCCGTCTCGTCGCGCACGGGGCGCACGGTCGCGTACCTGATCGCGGACAGCGAGTCCGCCACGACCGACAGGCCCGCGATGCCGCACGCCATCGTCCGCAGGATGGTCCGGTCGTGCAGGGCCATCTCGAGGCGCTCGTAGGCGTACTTGTCGTGCATGTAGTGCACGCAGTTGAGCGCGTCGACGTAGGTCTCCGCGAGCCAGTCCATCAGGGCGTCGAACTTGGCCATGACGTCGTCGTACTCGAGCACGTCACCGGTGACCGCGGGGGCGAGCGGCGAGACCTGCTTGCCGGACACCTCGTCGCGGCCGCCGTTGATCGCGTACAGGAGCGTCTTCGCGAGGTTGACGCGGGCACCGAAGAACTGCATCTGCTTGCCGACCCGCATCGCGGAGACGCAGCACGCGATCGCGGAGTCGTCGCCGCACGCGCCGCGGATGAGCTCGTCGGACTCGTACTGGATCGCGGAGGTGTCGATCGAGACCTGCGCGCAGAACGCCTTGAACCCGGCGGGCAGGCGGTTGCTCCACAGCACCGTGAGGTTCGGCTCGGGCGCGGGGCCCAGGTTGTAGAGCGTCTGGAGGAACCGGAACGAGTTCTTCGTGACGAGCGGGCGCCCGTCCTCCCCGATGCCACCGATCGACTCGGTGACCCACGTCGGGTCGCCCGAGAACAGCGCGTCGTACTCGGGCGTCCGCAGGAACCGCACGATGCGGAGCTTGATGACGAGGTCGTCGATGAGCTCCTGCGCCTCGGACTCGGTGATCCGGCCGGCCTCGAGGTCGCGCTGCAGGTACACGTCGAGGAACGTCGAGGTGCGGCCCAGCGACATCGCGGCGCCGTTCTGCTCCTTGACCGCGCCCAGGTAGGCGAAGTAGAGCCACTGCACGGCCTCGTGGGCGGTCGCGGCGGGGCGGGAGATGTCGTAGCCGTAGGAGGCGGCCATGACCTTGAGCTCCTCGAGCGCCCGGACCTGCTCCGCGTTCTCCTCGCGGTCGCGGATCACGTCCTCGGAGGAGCGCTCCATGTCGAGCTCGTGGCGCTCGATCCGCTTCGCCGCGATGAGGCCGTCCACCCCGTAGAGCGCGACGCGGCGGTAGTCACCGATGATCCGGCCGCGGCCGTACGCGTCGGGCAGGCCCGTGATGATGTGGCTCGACCGCGCGGCGCGGACGTTCGGCGGGTAGACGTCGAAGACGCCCGCGTTGTGGGTCTTGCGGTACTCGGTGAAGATCCGCTTGATGTCCTGCGGGATCTCGTAGCCGTACGTCGTCAGCGACGTCTCGACCATGCGCCAGCCGCCGTTGGGGATCATCGCGCGCTTGAGCGGGGCGTCGGTCTGGAGGCCGACGACGAGCTCGTTGTCCTGGTCGATGTAGCCGGCCGGGTGCGAGGTGATGCTGCCGGGCGTCGTGTTGTCGATGTCGTAGACGCCGCGCTCGCGCTCGGCGGGGAACATCTCGCTCAGCCGGGCCCAGATCCCCGTGGTGCGCTCGGTCGGTCCGGCGAGGAACGACGCGTCGCCCGTGTACGGGGTGTAGTTGCGCTGGATGAAGTCGCGGACGTCGACGCCGTCCGTCCAGGGGCCGGTCACGAAGCCCTGCCAGGGTCCGGTCTCGTTCTCCGGTCCGTCGGTGGTGGAGGGTCCGGGTACGGCGGTGGTGGTCATCTCGGCACTCCTTGGTGTGCGTCTCGTTACCTGCGACGCTACGCACGAAGTGATGGGACGACTCGGGACCTTGGACCCCACCTCCGTGTGGTCCAGGTCACCGTGCGCACCGGCCGTCGCCGGACCCTCACCGGTCCCGCACGTCCGGCCCCGGACGTGCGACGGCCCCGACCGCGTCGTAGCGGGTCGGGGCCGTCGTCTCGTGACCGGAGGTCTCGTCCAGCAGCGTTCTCGTCCTCACCCACCGCGCCCGCTTGTCCTCTTCACGCGCGGCCTGAACCGCCCCCGGCCTGTTGGGGGCTGTCGATGACGTGCCACCTGGTCGGCGTCCGGACACCCCTCACGAGGGGCGCGTGCTCCACCACCAGGACGGTCCGCGCGCCGGGAGTGCTGGGATCCCGGCGTGGACCGCTGAACTGCGGCGCTGCGGCTCTCGCCGCGCGCACCCCCTCCATCGGCGGGGCGGCGGGCAGCATGAGGAGAACGCCGCGAGCAGTCCTGCGAGAGCCGGCGGGGCGGGGCGGACGTGTGCGGGGCGAGGCCTCGCGGGTCAGGCGTCCCGCGACGCGAGCACGCCGAGCACGTCCGCCGCCAGGTCCTCGGGGCGCAGGCGCACGGCCTCGACGAGCTGGGCGATGCTCGCGTGCTCGAGGAACTGCGCCGGGATGCCGCGCGCGAGCACCGGGGTCCGGATGCCGGCCTCGGTGACGCGCTGGGCGAGCGCCGCGCCGACGCCGCCCTCGACCACGCCGTCCTCGACGCACAGCGTCAGGTCGTGCTCCCCGACGACCTTCACCAGCGCGCTCGGCACGGGCAGGACCCAGCGCGGGTCGACGACGGTCACCTGCAGGCCCGCCGCCGCGAGCTGCTCACCGACCTGGACGGCCGTGGAGGCCATCGACCCGACACCGACGACGAGGACGCGGGCCCCGGTGCCGGCGTGGCGCGCGAGCACGTCCACACCCTCGACCGCGTCGACGGCCGGGATGTCGTCGCCGAGCGGCGTCTTGGGGTAGCGCACGACCGTCGGGGCGTCGTCGACGTCGACCGCCGTGCGCAGCGCCGAGCGCAGCGTCGCCTCGTCGCGCGGAGCGGCCAGCCGCAGGCCCGGGACGACGCGCAGCATCGCCATGTCCCACATGCCGTTGTGGCTCGCGCCGTCCTCACCCGTGAGCCCGGCCCGGTCGAGCACGAACGTGACCCCCGCGCGGTGCAGGGCGACGTCCATGAGGACCTGGTCGAACGCGCGGTTGAGGAACGTCGCGTACACCGCGACGACCGGGTGGAGCCCGGCGAACGCCATGCCGGCCGCCGACGTCGCGGCGTGCTGCTCGGCGATGCCGACGTCGAACGTGCGCTCCGGAAACTCCGCCTCGAACGGGGCGAGCCCGACGGGGGCGAGCATCGCCGCGGTGATCGCGACGACGTCGGGCCGGCGCCGGCCGATGCGGACCATCTCGTCGGCGAAGACCTTGGTCCAGCTGAACCGGGACGGCGCGACCGGCAGCCCGGTCTCGGGGTGGATGCGCCCGACGGCGTGGAAGCGGTCGGCGACGTCCTGCTCCGCCGGGCTGTAGCCCCGGCCCTTCTCGGTGATGACGTGCACGATGACCGGCCCGCCGAACGCCTTCGCCCGGGCCAGCGCGCGCTCGACGGCGGCGACGTCGTGCCCGTCGACCGGGCCGACGTACTTCAGGCCGAGGTCCTCGAACATGCCCTGGGGCGCGACGACGTCCTTGATGCCCTTCTTGAGCCCGTGCAGCGCGTCGTACGCGAACCGCCCGGGTGCCCCGGACCGGCGCAGCGTGCGCTTGCCCCACGACAGCACGGCCTCGTAGCCGTTGGTGACGCGCAGCGTGTCGAGGTGGTGCGCGAGGCCGCCGATCGTCGGCGCGTACGAGCGCCCGTTGTCGTTGACCACGATCACGAGCCGGCGGTCGGGCCCGGCCGCGATGTTGTTCAGGGCCTCCCACGCCATGCCGCCGGTCAGCGCGCCGTCACCGATGACCGCGACGACGTGCCGGTCGCCGCGCCCACGCACCTCGTGGGCCTTCGCGATGCCGTCGGCCCAGCTCAGCGCGGTCGACGCGTGCGAGTTCTCCACGACGTCGTGCGGGGACTCGGCACGGCTCGGGTAGCCGGACATCCCGCCGCGCGTGCGCAGGTCCGAGAAGTCGTGGCGCCCCGTCAGCAGCTTGTGGACGTAGGCCTGGTGCCCGGTGTCGAAGACGACGGAGTCGCGCGGCGAGTCGAAGACGCGGTGCAGCGCGATCGACAGCTCGACGACGCCGAGGTTGGGCCCGAGGTGCCCGCCCGTGCGGGAGACCGACGCGACGAGGAAGTCGCGGATCTCGGCCGAGAGCGCGACGAGCTCGTGCTCGCTCAGCCGGCGCAGGTCCGACGGCGAGCTGATCCGGTCCAGCAGGCCCACAGGCACTCCCCTCGTGCGGCGTGAGGCCGCTCCGTGCGGACGCCGTGGTCGACTGTCCAGTGTACGGCGGCGGCGGCCGGTGCACGGGGCGCAGCGCCTGCCTCCTCAGGACGCCCACAGGGTCGCCACACGTGCGAGCGCCGTCCAGGGGCCCGGCCGGGCGCCCGGTCCGGCGCCGGTGCGGCCCCCGTACCCTGGACCCATGCGCTTCCTGCCCGGCCACGCCGTGACCTCCGACCTCACCTACGGCGACGTCTTCCTCGTCCCCTCGGCGTCCGACGTGACCTCGCGCTTCGACGTCGACCTGTCCTCGACCGACGGGACCGGCACGACCGTCCCGGTGGTCGTGGCCAACATGACCGCGGTCGCGGGCCGGCGCATGGCCGAGACCGTGGCGCGTCGCGGCGGGCTCACCGTGATCCCGCAGGACCAGCCGACCGACGTCGTCGCCGACATCGTGGCGTCCGTCAAGTCGCGGCACCCGGTCGTCGAGTCGGCGGTCGTCGTCGCGCCGCACGACACCGTGCACTCGGCCCTCACCCTCATCGGCAAGCGCGCGCACGGCGCCGCGGTCGTCGTCGAGAACGGCCGGCCGGTCGGCGTCGTGACGGCCGCCGACTGCTCGGGCGTCGACCAGTTCACCCAGGTCGCGGAGGTCATGTCGGGAGACCCGACGGTCGTGTCCCTCGACGTGCTCACCCAGGCGGGCGCTCGCGGGCTCGAGGCGGCGTTCGACACGCTGCACACGTCCCGGCGCCGCTTCTCCCCCGTGGTGGACGGCGACCGGCTCGTCGGCGTGCTGACCCGCACGGGCGCGCTGCGCTCCTCGATCTACGCCCCGGCGCTCGACGACCAGGGCCGGCTCCGCGTCGCCGCGGCCGTCGGCATCAACGGGGACGTCAAGGCCAAGACCGCCGAGCTGCTGGAGGCCGGCATCGACGTGCTCGTCGTGGACACCGCGCACGGTCACCAGCGCAAGATGCTCGAGGCCCTCGAGGCCGTGCGCGCGCTCGACCCGCAGGTGCCGGTCGTCGCGGGCAACGTCGTGACCGCCGCGGGGGTGCGCGACCTCGTCGCGGCAGGCGCCGACATCGTCAAGGTCGGCGTCGGCCCCGGCGCGATGTGCACGACGCGCATGATGACCGCCGTCGGGCGCCCGCAGTTCTCCGCGGTGCTCGAGTGCGCCGAGGAGGCCCGCCGGCTCGGCAAGCACGTGTGGGCCGACGGCGGGGTGCGGCACCCGCGGGACGTCGCGCTCGCGCTGGCGGCCGGCGCCTCGCAGGTCATGGTCGGCTCGTGGTTCGCGGGCACGCACGAGTCGCCCGGGGACCTGCACGACGACGGCACTGGCCGGCTGTACAAGGAGAGCTTCGGGATGGCCTCGGCGCGCGCCGTCGCCGCCCGCACCCGCGACGGCTCCCCGTTCGAGCGGGCCCGCAAGGCGCTGTTCGAGGAGGGCATCTCGCACTCCCGGATGTACCTCGACCCGCAGCGTCCGGGCGTCGAGGACCTGCTCGACCACATCACGTCGGGCGTGCGCTCGGCGTGCACGTACGTGGGGGCGCGCACGCTCGCCGAGCTCGCCGACCGCGCGGTCGTGGGCGTGCAGTCCGCGGCCGGCTACGACGAGGGACGGCCGCTGCCCGAGAGCTGGTGAGGGCGGGGCGCGTCCGGGCGCGAGCTGCTGCCGGCGGGCAGCCCGGTGCCGCGTCAGGTGCGCCGGTACGTCGTCGTCAGCGTGTGGTCCTTCGCGGGCCCGGTCACGTCCCACCGCACGTGCCACTCGTCGGGCGACACGACCGTGAACGTGCCGGCGTAGGCGTCGGCCACGCACGGGTGCAGGGCCGACCAGCGCCCGGTGCGTAGGTCGAGGTCGTGGAACTCGCGCCCGTCGGCGAACGTGACCCGCGCCGAGCCGTCGGCCCGCGGCACGACGTGCAGCGTGCGCCCGGCCGGCCCGGTGACCCCGCCCCACGTGAGCTCCCCGCGCTCGGCGTGCTCGACGACGGCCCGGCCCGGCGCGTCACCCGACACCCCGGACCCGTGCTCCGCGGGGCCGCCGGTCGCGGCGGTGCGAGTCAGCTCCTGGAACACGGCGGTGCCCCGGAACGTCCCGACCACCTGGGCGCGACGGTCGACGAGCTCACGCTCGACGTCCCAGGTCCCGAGCAGGTACGCGACGGTGTCGTGCAGCATCGGGCCATCGTGCCGCACGCGGCTAGGGTCGACCGATGAGCACCTCGCGCGCGGACGAGCCCGCCGGCGCCCCCGCCGGTGTCCGGGACCAGCTCCAGGCGCTGTGCGCACGCACCGAGCCGTGGCCGCGCGTCCCGTGGCACCGCACGCTCGACCCCGCGACGGCACGGCACTCGGCGGTCCTCGTGCTGTTCGGCGTGCTCGACGGCGTACCCGCGCACGCCGGGGCCTCGGCGGTCCCGCGCGACGTCGACGTGCTGCTCACCCGCCGGTCGGACACCGTGGGGCACCACCCCGGGCAGGTCTCGTTCCCGGGCGGCGGGATCGACCCCGGCGACGACGGCCCGGTCGGCGCGGCGCTGCGGGAGGCCCAGGAGGAGACGGGCCTCGACCCCGGCGGCGTGGAGGTGCTGGGGTCGCTGCCCGCGCTCCCGGTCGCGGTGAGCAACAACCTCGTGACGCCCGTGCTGGCGTGGTGGGCACGCCCGTCGGCCGTCGCGGCGACGGACCCCGCCGAGACCGTGCACGTGTTCCGCGCTCCCGTCGCCGACCTGCTCGACCCCGCACGGCGCCGCACGTCGACGCTCACGCGCGGCGGGACCACCTACCGCGGGCCCGCGTTCCTCGTCGACGACCACGTCGTGTGGGGCTTCACCGCGCACGTGCTGGACGGCGTCTTCGAGGCGCTCGGGTGGACGCAGCCGTGGGACGCCGCGCGGACCGTCGCGATCCGCGCCTGAGCCCGCCGCGCTCGACGCCGTGCGTGTCCGACCCCCGTCCTACGGTGCACGGGTGAGCACCGACGCCACCCCGAGCCGCTCGCCGGTCCCCCGTCCGTCGCCGTCCCCCCGCCGGTGGGGCCTCCTCGGCGTGCCCACGAGCGCCGCGGCGCACGGCCCCGGGCTCGAGAAGGCGCCGGGCGCCCTCCGGGCTGCCGGGCTCGTCGAGGCGCTCACGGGCGCAGGCCTGTCCGTGGTGGACCACGGCGACCGTCCCGTCGCGCGCTGGCGCAGCGCACGCGCCCCCGGGCAGCCGAACGACGTCGAGGGCGCCGCGGCGGTGCTGCGCGACGCGGTCCCGGCGATCGGTGCCGTGCTGGCCCGCGGAGAGCTCCCGCTCGTGGTCGGCGGGGACTGCACCCTGGCCGTCGCGCTCGTGGACGCCGCGGTCCGCGCGTTCGGCGACGTCGGGCTCGTGTACGTCGACGGCGGCCAGGACCTCATGGTCCCCGCGGAGCACCCGGACGAGCCGATCCTCGACGGCATGGGCGTCGCGCACCTGCTCGACCTGCCGGGCACCGTCGAGGAGCTCGCCGGGCTGGGCGTGCGCCGCCCCCTGCTCGACCCGGAGCACGTGTGCTTCTACGGCTTCTCCGACGAGGAGGAGGACACCCACCGACGGGTGCCGAGCCTGCGGCTGCCCGCGGACGAGGTCGCGGCCGACCCGGCCGGCACCGCGCAGCGGGCGACCCGGTCGGTGCTGCGCGGCCGGGAGCGCTTCGTGGTGCACGTCGACGTCGACGTGCTCGACTTCTTCCTGCTTCCCGCAGCGGACGTCCCGACCTGGGGACGCGGGCTCGCGCCCAGCACCCTCGCGGAGGCGCTCGCGGCGCTCGTCGCCACGCCCGGGTTCGCCGGGATGACGTTCGTCGAGCACAACCCCGACCGCGGCGCCGAGGACGGCTCGACCTCCCGCGCGCTCGTCGACCTGCTCAGGACGGCGCTGGCTCCGCGCTGACGTCCTGCGTCCCGTCCTGCCAGCAGCGACCGAGGAGCACCGTGAGGACCTCCTCGTCGACCTCCGCGACCCGCTTGAGGTAGAGGCAGCCCTTGCCCGTGCTGTGCGGCCCCAGCCGGTCGAGCAGGTCGGTGTAGTCGTCGAACCCGTTCCACAGGTAGAGCGTGAGCGCCGTCGTGCGCGCGGCGGCCGCGAGCACGGGCATGTCGCCCTCGCGCCCGGTCGCGTACCGGTAGTGCCGGCTCCCGAAGCCGACGATCGAGCTGCCCCACATCACAGGCTGCTCCCCCGACACCTGGTGCATGAGCCCCAGGACGGTGCGCAGGTCCGCGCGCCTGCCCTCGTCCTCCACGCCGGCGACGAACGCCTCGACGTCCTCGTCGGTGGCCACGGTCTTGTTGGTCCTGTCGGCGCTCGCCATGCCCCCGAGTGTGCCGCGCCCGGTGCTCCTCGGCCAGGCCCCGCGCCGCGCAGCGGTGCGGCGTCTCCGACCTCGGTGCGGCGCGTGTTTCCGTTATCGTGCGGTTCACCGGCACATCGGGCCGAACGACGCCGAGGGCGCCCGCACACGTGGTGCGGGCGCCCTCGGGACGTGCGTCCTGCCCCCGCAGGGGCCGTGAGGTCAGGCCGTGACGAGCGAGCGGAGCACGTACTGCAGGATGCCGCCGTTGCGGTAGTAGTCCGCCTCACCCGGGGTGTCGATGCGCACGACCGCGTCGAACTCGACGACCGAGCCGTCCGCCTTCGTCGCCCGCACCGCGACCGTGCGCGGCGTCGTGCCCTCGTTGAGCGCCGTGACGCCCGCGATGTCGAAGGTCTCGGTGCCGTCGAGCCCGAGCGAGTCCGCCGACTCCCCCGCCGGGAACTGCAGCGGCAGCACGCCCATCCCGATGAGGTTCGAGCGGTGGATCCGCTCGAAGCTCTCCGTGATGACGGCCCGGACACCGAGGAGCGCCGTGCCCTTGGCCGCCCAGTCGCGCGACGAGCCGGAGCCGTACTCCTTGCCGCCGAGGATCACCAGCGGGACGCCCGCCGCCGCGTACGCCTGCGCCGCGTCGTAGATCGTCGTCTGCGCGCCGTCGAGGTGGTTCACCGTGAAGCCGCCCTCGACGCCCGGCACGAGCTGGTTGCGCAGCCGGATGTTCGCGAACGTGCCGCGGATCATGACCTCGTGGTTCCCGCGGCGCGAGCCGTAGGAGTTGAAGTCGCGACGCTCGACGCCGTGCTCGGCGAGGTACGTGCCCGCCGGGCTGTCGGCCTTGATCGAGCCGGCCGGGCTGATGTGGTCGGTGGTGACCGAGTCGCCGAGCTTCGCGAGCACCCGTGCACCCGCGATGTCCTGGACCGGCGCGGGCTCGGGCGTCATGCCCTCGAAGTACGGGGGCTTGCGCACGTAGGTCGACCCGGCGTCCCACGCGAACGTCGCGCCCTGCGGCGTCGGCAGCGCCTGCCAGCGCTCGTCGCCCGCGAACACGTCGGCGTAGTCCTTCGTGAACATGCCGCGGTCGATCGCCGAGTCGATCGTCGACTGGACCTCGGCCGGCGACGGCCAGATGTCGGCGAGCATGACCGGCTCGCCGGCGTCGGTGTGACCGAGCGGCTCGTTCTCGAAGTCGAAGTCCATCGTCCCGGCGAGCGCGTACGCGACGACGAGCGGCGGCGACGCGAGGTAGTTCATCTTCACGTCGGGGTTGATGCGGCCCTCGAAGTTGCGGTTGCCCGAGAGCACCGAGACCACCGACAGGTCGTGCTCGTTGACGACGGCCGAGACCTCCTCGGGCAGCGGGCCCGAGTTGCCGATGCACGTCGCGCAGCCGTAGCCGACGAGGTGGAAGCCGAGCTTCTCGAGGTACGGCCACAGGCCGGCCTTCTCGTAGTAGTCGGTGACGACCTTCGAGCCGGGCGCCATCGACGTCTTGACCCACGGCTTCGCGGTGAGGCCCTTGTCGACGGCCTTCTTCGCGAGCAGCGCCGCCGCGAGCATGACCGACGGGTTCGAGGTGTTGGTGCACGACGTGATCGACGCGATGACCACGTGGCCGTGGTCCAGCTCGGTCTCGGTGCCGTCCGTGAGCGTCACGGGCACGCGCTTGTGCGGGCGCGTCGCGGCGTCGCCGTGGCCGGCCTCCGCGGGGCCGTCCGAGGTGTCGGCATGCTCGCCGGCCGCGATCGGGTCGGACGCGGGGAACGTCTCCTCGACGGACTCGTCGAGGCCCGTGCCGCGCGGGTGCTCGTCGGCGTCGACGTAGTCGAGGATCGACGACGCGAACGCCTCCTTCGCGCCGCTCAGCTCGATGCGGTCCTGGGGACGCTTCGGGCCGGCGATCGACGGGACCACGGTGCTCAGGTCGAGCTCGAGGTACTCGGAGAAGACGGGCTCGACGTAGCCGGCCGCGGACGGGTCGTGCCAGAGTCCCTGCTCCTTCGCGTACGCCTCGACGAGGTCGAGCTGCGCCTGCGAGCGGCCCGTGAGCCGCAGGTACTCCATGGTCACGCCGTCGATCGGGAAGATCGCCGCGGTCGAGCCGAACTCGGGGCTCATGTTGCCGATGGTCGCGCGGTTCGCGAGCGGGACCGCCGCGACGCCCTCGCCGTAGAACTCGACGAACTTGCCGACCACGCCGTGCTTGCGGAGCTGCTGGGTGATCGTGAGCACGACGTCGGTGGCCGTGACGCCCGCGGGGATCTGACCCGCGAGCTTGAAGCCGACGACGCGCGGGATGAGCATCGAGACCGGCTGGCCGAGCATGGCTGCCTCGGCCTCGATGCCGCCGACGCCCCACCCGAGCACGCCGAGGCCGTTGACCATCGTGGTGTGCGAGTCCGTGCCGACGCACGTGTCGGGGTACGCGCGCAGGACGCCGTCGACCTCGCGCGTCATGACCGTGCGGGCCAGGTACTCGATGTTGACCTGGTGCACGATGCCGGTGCCGGGCGGGACGACCTTGAAGTCGTCGAACGCCGTCTGGCCCCAGCGCAGGAACTGGTAGCGCTCGAAGTTGCGCTCGTACTCGAGCGCGACGTTGCGCTCGAACGCGTCGGACCGGCCCGCGACGTCGATCTGCACCGAGTGGTCGATCACGAGCTCGGCGGGGGCGAGCGGGTTGATGCGCTGCGGGTCTCCCCCGAGCTCGGCGACCGCCTCACGCATCGTGGCGAGGTCGACGACGCACGGCACGCCGGTGAAGTCCTGCATGATCACGCGCGCGGGCGTGAACTGGATCTCGGTGTCGGGCTCCGCCGCCGGGTCCCAGCCGGCGAGCGCACGCACGTGGTCGGCGGTGATGTTCGCGCCGTCCTCGGTGCGCAGCAGGTTCTCGGCGAGGACCTTGAGGCTGTACGGGAGCTTCTCGAGACCCGGCACCGCGGAGAGGCGGTAGATCTCGTAGGTGGCGTCTCCGACCTGGAGACCCCCCTTCGACCCGAAGCTGTCGACACTGCTCACTGTGGCTCCTTCGCTCGCACGTCTGCCCGGCGGTGACGGTGCCGGACGGCGGATCGGGGCGCTCACCCGTCAGGTGCTCGGGGAGCCGCCGTGCATCTCGACGCAATATCTCGATGTCGAGATACATCGTAGCGTGTCCGCCCCGATCCGTCGTCGCACCCACGGTCCGGGCGCGTGGTCGGCGCACGCGGCCGGCTCGGTCAGCTGGTGCCCTGACGCTCCGCCCGCAGCGCGTCGGCGGCCTTGCGCTCGAACTCGACGGCGCGCTCGTGGGCGCGCGGGTCGTAGTCGGGCGTGCCCTGCTTGTCGAGCTCCGCCCTGGCGGTCCGGCTGGCCGCGGCCAGCCTCGTCGCCGCCTCGCTCTCGTGCCCGGTGGTCATCGCCGGCTCCCTCCTGGCGGGCCCCGGTGGCCCGGCCCGGTCCCACGCTATGCCGGGCCGCGCGGCGGCGCGAGGGACCGACCGGCGGGCGCCGGACGCCGGACCTCCGCGGGGACGCCGGGCGGGCGTCAGCGGCGCGTCAGGACCGCGACCGCCTCGACGTGGTGCGTCATGGGGAACAGGTCGAGGCCGCGCACGTCCGCGAGCTCGTAGCCGCCCGCTGCGAGGTAGGCGACGTCGCGGGCGAGCGCCGCCGGGTCGCACGCGACGTAGACGACCCGCTCGGGGCGCAGCGCCGCGATCGACGCCGTGACGGCGCGCCCGGCGCCCGCACGCGGCGGGTCGAGCACGACGACGTCGGCGTGCACCACGTCGGAGTCCGGGTCGTCGCTGCCCGCGAGCGCCCGCGCGACGTCCGCGTGGTGGAGCTCGACGTTCGTGCGGTCGTGCACGCCGCGCCGGGCGTCCCGCACCGCGCGGGCGTCGCCCTCGACGGCGACGACCTCGCCGGTGGGCCCGACGGCGTCGGCGAGCGGGAGCGTGAACAGCCCCGCGCCGGAGTACAGGTCGAGCACCGTGGCGCCGTCGACGTCCCCGACCGCGTCGAGCACCGCCCCGGTGAGCAGGCCGGGCGCCTCGCGGTGCACCTGCCAGAACCCCTCGGCGGCGACCCGGTAGGTGTAGTCGCGGCCGCCCGCGTGCACGTGCTCGCGCACGGTCGACCGGGCGTTCGGCCGCGGGTCGACCCGGCCCTTGCGGAGGTCGAACGGCTGGCCGTCGACGAGCACCACCGGGGTGTCCCCGGACGCCGGGGCGACGACGTCGATCACCTGGCTGGGCCGCCACCGGCGCCCGAAGAGCCCGAGCTCCTCGATCGCGGGCGACGCGAGCGGCATGCGGTCGAGCGCGTGCACGTCGTGCGAGCGGTGGGCGCGCATGCCGGCCCGGCCCTGCGCGTCCGCGACGAGCTCGATGCGCGTGCGCCACCCGAGCCCGCCGCGCTCGTCGTCCCCCGGGGCCGCCTCGACGACGACGTCGCGCTCGACCTTCGCCAGGCGGCTCAGCTGCTCGGCGAGGACGGTGGCCTTCCAGGCCCGCTGCGTGGGCAGGGCCACGTGCGCGAGCTCGCCGCCGCCGACCCCGTCGGGCCCCGCCTCGGGCCACGCGGACGGCACCCGGTCCGGGGAGGCGTCGAGGATCTCGACGGCGTCGGCGCGCCAGAACGTCGCGCCCTCCCCCGCGTCGGTCAGCCGCGCGAGCACGCGCTCGCCGGGCAGCGTGTGCCGGACGAACACGACGCGACCGCCGCGACCGTCGGGGTCGGCGTCGAGACGTGCGACGCAGTGCCCGCCGTGCGCGACGGGGCCGATCCGGAGCTCGAGGAGGTCAGAGGTCACGCGGAACCGTACCCCGGACCCTGTCCTCGAGACCGGTCTGCCCCTCGGACGACGCGAGCTGCCACGGCACGGACGCGACCACGACGCCGGGGGTGAACAGCAGCCGTCCCTTGAGGCGCAGCGCGCTCTGGTTGTGCAGCAGCTGCTCCCACCAGTGGCCCACGACGTACTCGGGGATGTAGACCACCACGATGTCGCGCGGGCTCTCCCGGCGCACCGACCGCACGTACGTGAGGATCGGCCGGGTGATCTCGCGGAACGGCGAGTCGAGCACCCGCAGCGGCACCGGGAGGTCGAGCGCCTCCCACTCGGCCTTGAGCCGCGCGACGTCGTCGGCGTCGACCCCGACCGTCACGGCCTCGAGCACCTGCGGCCGCGAGGCGCGCGCGTAGGCGATCGCGCGCATCGTCGGGCGGTGCAGGTGCGAGACGAGCACGAGCGCGTGCACCCGGCTCGGCAGCGCGCGTGCCGCCTCGGCGTCGGGGCCGAGCGCGAGCTCCGCACGCACCGAGTCGTAGTGCGTGCGGATCGCGCGCATGAGCACGAAGATCCCGGCCATCGCGAGGATCGCGATCCACGCGCCGAGCATGAACTTCGTGATCAGGACGACGACCAGCACGACCGCCGTCATGGCGAAGCCGATCGTGTTGATCACGCGGGAGCGGGTCATCTGCGTGCGCCGGCGCGGGTCCGGCTCGGTGCGCAGCTCGCGGGTCCAGTGCCGGATCATCCCGAGCTGGCTCAGCGTGAACGAGACGAAGACGCCGACGATGTACAGCTGGATGAGCCGGGTGACCTCCGCGTCGAACGCGATGATGAGTCCGATCGCCGCGGCCGCGAGCGTGAGGATGCCGTTCGAGAACGCGAGCCGGTCGCCGCGCGTGTGCAGCTGGCGCGGGAGGTAGCCGTCCTTGGCGAGGATCGAGCCGAGCAGCGGGAACCCGTTGAACGCCGTGTTCGCCGCGAGCACGAGGATGAGGCCCGTCACGATCGCGACCGACACGAACGCCACCGGGAAGCCCGCGAACACCGTCTCGGCGAGCTGGCCGATCACCGGGTGCTGGACGTAGTCCTCGCCGATCGGGACGCCGTCGCGCAGCAGCTGCTCGTGCGGGTCCTCGACGTAGTGGATGCCGGTGACACGCGCGAGCACGAGGATCGACGTGATGAAGGTCGCGGAGATGATCCCGAGGAACGCGAGCGTCGTCGCGGCGTTGCGGGACTTCGGCTTCTTGAACGCGGGGACGCCGTTGCTGATCGCCTCGACGCCGGTCAGGGCGGCGGAGCCGGACGCGAACGCGCGCAGCACGAGGAACGCCCCCGCGAGGCCGACGAGCCCCTGGTCGAACGCCGAGACCGGCACGATCTCGAGCTCGGAGCTCTCGGCCATGGGCAGGTCGCCCGCGAGGTACCGGACGAAACCGATCACCACGGTCGCCCCGATGGCGAACATGTACAGGTACACCGGGATCGCGAACGCCTTGCCGGACTCGCGCACCCCGCGGAGGTTCGCCAGCGTGAGGAGCACCACGAGCGCGACGGCGAACGACGTCTCGTGCCCGCGCAGCGACGGGATCGCGGACGCCGCGTACTGCGCCCCCGAGGAGATCGACACCGCGACCGTGAGCACGTAGTCGACGAGCAGCGCGCTCGCGACCGTCACGCCCGCCTTGGGGCCCAGGTTGACCGTCGCGACCTCGTAGTCGCCGCCCCCCGAGGGGTAGGCGTGCACGTTCTGCCGGTACGAGGCGATCACCGTCATCATGACGACGACGACCGCGAGGCCGACCCACGGCGAGATCACGGTCGCCGTCAGCCCCGCGAGGGCGAGCGTGAGCAGCACCTCGTCGGGGGCGTACGCGACCGACGAGAGGGCGTCCGAGGCGAAGATCGGCAACGCGATCCGCTTCGGCAGGAGCGTGTGGCCGAGGCGGTCGCTGCGGACGGGACGTCCGAGGAGCAAGCGCTTGGCGGCATCCGCGATGTCCGACACGAGTGACCATGCTATGCCCGCGCACGTGGCCCGCCGCTCGCGCGCCACCTGCGGCGCGGCGCCCGGCGGCCACGGGCGGCCGGGCGCGCCGGTCCCGGTCCCGGAGTGCGGCGGCGCCCACCCGCGAGGTATAGCGTGACCGGCTGTGCACTTCGTCATCATGGGCTGCGGCCGGGTCGGCGCGACCCTCGCCCAGTCCCTCGAGAGCCACGGCCACTCGGTCGCCGTCATCGACCAGAACCCCGACTCGTTCCGGCGCCTGGACGCCGAGTTCTCCGGGAGCAAGGTCACCGGTCTCGGCTTCGACCGCGACACCCTCACCCAGGCCGGCATCGACGACGCCTACGGCTTCGCCGCGGTGTCCGACGGCGACAACTCGAACATCCTCGCTGCGCGCGTCGTGCGCGAGACGTACGGCGTCGGCAACGTGGTCGCCCGCATCTACGACCCGCACCGCGCCGAGATCTACCAGCGTCTCGGCATCCCCACGGTCGCGACGGTGCGGTGGACCGCCGACCAGGTGCTGCGCCGCCTGCTGCCGATGGGCGCGACGGACGAGCACCGGGACGCGTCGGGGCAGATCGTGCTCGCGCAGGTGGACGTGCACCCGGGCTGGGTCGGGCACCCCCTGAGCCACCTCGAGGAGGCGAGCGGCGCGCGCACCGCCTACGTCACGCGCTACGGCGACGGCCTCCTGCCGACCGCGGCGACCGTGCTCCAGGAGAACGACACGCTGCACGTCCTCATGCGGGCCGACGAGACCTCGTTCGTCGAACGCACCCTCACCCGTGCCCCGGAGGTGTCCCGATGAGGGTCGTCATCGCCGGCGCCGGCTCGGTCGGCCGGTCCATCGCGCGCGAGCTCCTCGGCCACGGGCACGAGGTCACGCTCATCGACCGCCAGCCCTCCGCGATGCGCGTCTCCCAGGTCGCGGACGCGGACTGGCTGCTCGCCGACGCGTGCGAGCTGCCCACCCTGACCCAGGCTAAGGTCGACGAGTGCGACGTCGTCGTGGCCGCCACGGGCGACGACAAGGCGAACCTCGTCATCTCGCTGCTCGCCAAGACCGAGTACGGGGTCCCGCGCACGGTCGCGCGCGTGAACAACCCGAAGAACGAGTGGATGTTCGACGAGGCGTGGGGCGTCGACGTCGCCGTCTCGACCCCGCGCATCATGACCGCGATGGTCGAGGAGGCCGTCGCGGTCGGCGACCTCGTGCGCATCTTCACGTTCCACCAGTCGAAGGCGGACATCCTCGAGCTCACGCTCCCTGAGGGCTCGCCCCTCGCCGGCCTGCGCGTCGGTCAGGTCGCGTGGCCCGAGGACACGGTGCTCGCGTGCATCGTGCGCGGGACCCGCCCGATCGCGCCCAGCGTCGACGACACCCTCGAGGAGCGCGACGAGCTGCTGTTCGTCACGGGTCGAGAGGCGGACGAGAAGGCTCTCGAGGAGCTCCTGACCCACGGACCAGGAGCCAGGTGACGTAGAGGCCGGCCGCGAACAGCGGCACGCCCATCACCAGCTTCGCGGTGCCGAGCCAGCCGACGGCGTCCTCGCCCTGCAGGTAGAGCGGGACCTGGACCGCGAGGCGCGCGCCGAACACGCCGACCCACAGCAGCGTCGCCCACACGTACCGGCGGCGCAGGGCCTGCGCGGCCGGGCGGGTGTCGAGCCGCCACGACATGTCCTCGCCGCGCACGAACGAGACGATGACGCCGACCGCCGGCCAGCGCACGAGCACCGAGATCAGCGCACCGGCGCACCACGCGACGTTGACCCACAGCCCGTAGGCGAAGAAGTCCTGCGCCTCACCGGTGCGCCACGCCCAGAGCACGCCGATGCCGATGCCGAGGATCCCCGAGAAGGCCTGCGTGACGGGAGTGCGCTGCACGAGGCGGACCAGCACGGCGAGCGCGGCGACCGAGATCGAGGCGACGAGCGCGGGCTGCAGCTCGCGGACGGCGACGTAGACGACGACGAAGACGAGCCCGGGCAGCGCCGACTCGACGACGCCGCGCCAGCCGCCGATGGCCTCCGCGAGGGAGAAGTCCTCACCGGCGAGCTGGTACACGCCGCGCGCGGGCTTCGCGGCCGCGGTGCCGCCCTCGGGCGCGTCGCCGGGCTCCGTCGCCTCACCCGTGCTCGGCGTCACGCCCGGCTCGACGGCGTCGCCGGCGACCGTGCCGGTGAGCGGACGGGCCTGCTCGGAGTCACTCACCGGGACGCGGCCGCAGCTCGTAGCGGGGGTTGAACATCGTGCGGCGACCGTCGATCGCGCACGCGAGCCCCTCGACCTGCAGGCGCCGGCCCGGCTCGATCCCGGCGATCTCGCGCCGGCCGAGCCAGACGAGGTCGATCGTGCCGCTGCCGTCGTACAGCTCGGCCTCGAGCGCGGGGACGCCCTCGCGCGGGCGCAGGGTCACCGAGCGCAGGATGCCGGACACCTTCGCCCGGTGCCGGTCGGGCAGCTCGTCGACGGGCACGCAGCCGGCGACCGCGTGCGCGTCCGCGCGCTCCTCGTCGGCCTCGATCTCCGCCTGCGACGCGACCGCGCGCCGCAGCGCCTCACGCAGCGTCATCGGATCTCCGTGATCTCGGGGCCGCGGGTCATGGGGTCGAACGTCGGCGCGGCGGGCTCGTCCGCCGGGGGCTGCGCCGGGCCGCCGTCCTGCGCGGGCAGCCGCAGCGTGAGCAGGTCGCGTGGCGCCCGTGCCTCGGTGCCGCGCACGACCACGATGTCGGCGAACACGCTCTCGAGCTCGACCGCGGCCTCGGGGTCGACGGCAGCCTTGCCGGTCACGACCCCGCGCAGGAACCACCGGGGCCCGTCGGCGCCGATGAACCGCGCGGGCCGGTGCCCCGTGCGGCCCTCCGGCGTCCGGACGGGCAGGCGCGCCAGGAGCTCGCGGCCGAACGGGCCGGGCAGGTCGTCCGCCGAGCCGCCCTGCTTGGTGACGGACTCCGCGATCTCCTCGCGGATCTCGTCCCAGATGCCCTCGGTCCGCGGCGCGGCGAAGGCCTGGAGCTGGAGCGTCGAGCCGCCGAGGCTCACGGCGGCGGCGGAGACCGCGCCGGAGGCCTTGTCGATCTCCATGCGCAGCTCCATGCCGGGCCGGCCGGGCACGAGGATCGCCCCGAGGTCGAGGCGTCCGGCCGTGCCGTCGACGTCGCTCACGTCCCACGGGCCGCGCCCGCGCGCCTCCGCGTCGTCGGGCGTCTGCGCGGCCACCTCGGCCGTGGCACCCGTCGCCGTCTCGTCGGCCGCGTTCTCTCGCGCGCCGCGCCGGAAAAGACCCACTTCGATCGACCCCTTCTCACCTGTCACCCGCCGTGGGGCACCCCCACGACAGTAATCCGCGTGCGGCGCGCGACCTAGCGGGGAGCCGGGTCGCGTGCGTTCAGGACCGGGGCGCCTGCGCGTCCGCCCAGCCACCGCTCGAGCCGAACCCGCCCTCGCCGCGGTGCGAGCCCGGCAGACGGTCCGCCTCGACGAACCGGGCCCGCTCGACGCGCTGGATGACGAGCTGGGCGATGCGGTCGCCGCGCGTGAGCACGACGGGCGTCTCGACGTCGGTGTTGAGCAGGGTCACCGCGATCTCGCCGCGGTACCCGGCGTCGACCGTCCCCGGCGCGTTGACGATCGTCAGCCCGTGACGCGAGGCGAGCCCCGACCGCGGGTGCACGAACGCCGCGAAGCCGTCGGGCAGCGCGATCGCGACGCCGGTCGGGACGGTGACCCGGCCCTGCGGCGGGATCACCACGTCGACGCGCGTCACGAGGTCGGCCCCCGCGTCGCCGGGGTGCGCGTACGCGGGCACCGGGACCGCGTCGTCGAGCCGGAGCAGGAGGACCTCGAGCGTCGTGTCGGCCGTCACGGGGAGCGACCCTACCCCGCCGCTGCGGGCGTGCGGGTCTGGGATGCTGGAGGCATGCCTCCGCACGCCGCCGAGCCCCCGCACGCCACGCCCGCAGGCCCGCCCGCGGCACCCGTGCCCGGCGGCGCCTCGTACGACGAGCGGGTCTGGCCCGGGCCGCTCGGGTGGTTCCTCGCGGTCGCCGCCGCGGGGCTGCTGACGATCGCGCTCGTCCCGGTGCACCCCGGTCTCGCGGTGGCCCTCGGGGCCGTCGCGCTCGTCGGGTCGCTGACCTTCGCGGTGCTCACCTCCCCGCGCGTGCGGGTGCAGGACGGCGAGCTCACCGCGGGGCGGGCCCGCATCCCGGTCGCGCTGCTCGGGGAGGCACGCGCGCTCGACCGCGACGAGACACGGGTCGCGCTCGGGCCCGGGCTCGACGCGCGGGCCTACGTGTGCCTGCGGGCCTGGGCGGGCACGGCCGTGCGCGTCGAGGTGCGCGACCCGCAGGACCCGACGCCGTACTGGCTCGTGTCGACCCGGCGCCCCGCGGAGCTGGCCGCCGCGCTCGGGACGCGCCAGCCGCTGGACGGCTGACGCACGCACCCGCCCGCGTCCCGCCGACGCGCACGGCCCGCGTCGGGGCGGCGTCCGCCGGGCGGTCGACCGGCGCCCGCCGGCGCGGCCCACCCGACCACGGACGAGGCCGGCGACCCGGGGGGATCCCCTGGTCGCCGGCCTCGTGGTGGTCGTCGGTGCCGTGGTCAGGCAGCGCACTCCGAGCAGACGGGGCGGCCGTCCTTCTCGTAGGCGAGCTGGCTGCGGTGGTGGACGAGGTAACAGCTCGTGCACGTGAACTCGTCCGCCTGACGCGGGAGGACACGCACCGACAGCTCCTCGCCCGACAGGTCGGCGCCGGGGAGCTCGAAGCCTTCCGCGGCCTCGGTCTCGTCCTCGTCGACCACGCCCGAGTTCTTGTCGGAGCGCCGAGCCTGGAGCTCCTGCAGCGAGTCCTCGCTGAGGTCCTCCTCGGTCTTGCGCGGGGCGTCGTAGTCGGTTGCCATCAGCGGGGTCACACTCCGGTCGTCTCGGCGGTTCGTCGTATGCGGGATCAATGCTTCGGCACCGTCGATTGTTCCCGCGGCGCTGGGATTGTGCACTATTTCAGGGCCGGACGCACACACGGACAAATGCCCAGCATCGGATGGCCCGAAATCTGCCCTTTCAGGCGCCCGTGCCCGCGCCGAGAGCGCTGAGGATCGACGTGAGCTGCGCCACCGTGCCCGCCGGACCGGCGACCGTCATGGCCTCCCCCGCGGGCTGCCCGTCGAGTCCCGTGACGACCGCGCCCGCCTCCTGGGCGACGAGCGCACCGGCCGCGAGGTCCCACGGCTTGAGGCCGCGCTCGTAGTACAGGTCGAGCCCGCCGGAGGCGAGCGCGCACAGGTCGAGCGACGCCGAGCCGATGCGCCGGACGTCCCGGACCTGCGGCAGGAGCTCCGCCACGACCCGCGCCTGCGCGCGCCGGCGCTCGACGGTGTACCCGAAGCCGGTCCCGAGCAGCGAGCCCGCGAGGTCCTCGGCCGCCCGCAGCGTGAGCCGGCGTCCGTCGAGGTGCGCGCCGAGCCCGCGGCCCGCGGTGTACGTGCGCCCGTCCGCGACCGAGTGCACGCAGCCCGCGACCGCCGTCCAGGTCGCGGGGTCGGGCGGGCCGGCGACGACCGCGACCGAGATCGCGTACGCGGGGATGCCGTAGAGGTAGTTCACGGTGCCGTCGATCGGGTCGATCACCCACGTCAGCCCGCTCGTGCCCGCGACCGGGGCCTCCTCTTCGCCGAGGATCCCGTCGTGCGGGCGGTGCTCGGCGAGCATCGAGCGCAGCAGCGCCTCCGACGCGAGGTCCATCTGCGTCACGACGTCCATGGGGCTGGTCTTGGTGGCGGCGACGTCGACCCGGTCGGGGCGGCCGTCGCGCACGAGGTGCCCCGCGGCCCGCGCGAGGGTCTCGGCGAGCGCGACGAGCTCACGCGTCTCGTCGGGCCCCGGCACGCCGGGCACGGACGGGGCGCCGGGCCCGGTGCTCGCGGAGGCGGGACGGGGACGCGCGGGGTCGTCGGCGGGCGGTGCGGGCAGGGCGTCGGAGGTCACGCGCCCATCCTGCCCGAGCGCCTCACGGGCCGGGCGGCCGGCGGGGCGGCGGTCCGGAGGGCGGGACCGGGTCAGCGTCCGCCCTGCGCGGGGCCGCGCCACGGGCCGGGTGCCGAGAGGTGCAGGCGCATCGCGACGACCCGGAGCACGAAGACCACCGCGACCGCGAGGAGCTCCGTGAGCAGGGTGAGCGTGGACGTCGTCCACAGGACCGCCGTCAGGGACGCCCCGACGACCGCGGGGATCGCGTAGAGCTGGCGGTGGTGCAGCACCACGGGGACCTCGCCGGTGAGCAGGTCGCGCAGCACCCCGCCGCCGACGCCCGTGATCACCCCGACGCACACCGACGCGGTCGCGCCGGCCCCCAGCTCGAGGCCCTTGAGCGTGCCGACGACGCTGAACAGCGCGAGCGCGCCCGCGTCGAGGACCGCGATGACGCGGCGTGCACGCTCGAGCCGAGGGTGGAAGAAGTACATGACGATGCCCGCGGCGAACGCGGTGACGATGAACTCCCAGCGCGCGACGCCCACCGGCGGGACGGCGCCGACGAGCACGTCGCGGATCAGTCCCCCGCCCAGGCCCGCGGCCCACGCGAGGACGACGATGCCGAAGACGTCGAACTGCTTGCGCACCGCCGCGAGCCCGCCCGAGAGGCCGCCGACGAACACGCCGACGAGCTCGGTCAGCGGCTGGAGCGGGAGGTCGGGCGCCACGAGCGCATACTCTCAGGCGCACCGCCGCGGGAGGTCCTCCCTCGCGGCGCACCGGGCGGGTTCCCCCCGCGGAGCCGTGTTCGGTGGCACGCTCG
This sequence comes from Cellulomonas jepli, assembly GCF_047229345.1. Taxonomy (NCBI): domain Bacteria; kingdom Bacillati; phylum Actinomycetota; class Actinomycetes; order Micrococcales; family Cellulomonadaceae; genus Cellulomonas; species Cellulomonas jepli. The sequence goes on from NZ_JBFTER010000005.1 coordinate 63,833, forward strand.
TCCCTGAGCTACGAGGAGGTCGTATGGGTGAGCTCGAGCTGGTGGGTCTCCACGACGACGGGGAGCACCTCGTGCTCGTGGGGCCGGACGGGCAACGGTTCCGTCTGCGCATCGACGAGCCGCTGCGCGCTGCCGTGCGCCGGGACCGCCCGAAGCTCGAGCAGCTCCGTGCCGAGCACTCGGGCGTCCTGAGCCCGCGCGAGATCCAGGCGCGCATCAGGGCCGGCGCGACCGCGCAGGAGGTGGCCGAGTCCGCGGACCTCGCGGTCGAGCAGGTCCGCCGCTACGAGGGTCCGGTGCTCGCCGAGCGCTCGTTCATCGCCGACCAGGCCCGCGCGACACGGGTGGGCCGGGACCCCGGCGCCCCGGTGCTCGGCGACCTGGTGACGGACCGCCTGGCGGCGCGCGGCGTCCCGCTGCAGTCGCTCGCGTGGGACGCCCACCGCCAGCAGGCCGGCCCCTGGGTCGTCGTGGCGCGGTTCGACGTGGGCGGCGAGAGCCGTGAGGCGCGCTGGACGTTCGACTCCGCCAAGCGGGTCGTGCAGGCGGAGGAGGACGAGGCGCGCTGGCTCTCGGAGACCGAGCTCGCCGACGAGCCGATCCCGCGCCGCCACCTCGCGGCGGTCCGCGACGTCGTGTTCGACCTCGAGGCCGACGGCAGCGTCCGCGCGGTCGAGGGCTTCCAGGACGCCCCGGCCGACGCGGAGCCGGACCCGCGCGAGCGCACGCACGCGCTGCTCGACGACCTGAACACCCGGCGCGGGGTGCGCCAGCAGCTCGACCTGGAGGACGACGACGAGTTCGAGGGCTTCGGCCCGCAGCACGCGTTCGACTTCGCGGGCGTCGAGGCGCAGGTCCCCGGCGCTCACCCGGTCGACGCCGACCCCCTCGCCGAGGCGCAGGTGCTCGTGCCGGCGCGCCGTGAGCCCGTCGTGCGCGCCGAGGACGGCATCGGCCACGGCACCCCCGCGACGTCGCCCGCCGCGGACCCGCAGGGCGAGCGCGGCGACGAGCCCGACGAGGCGGCCGCTCCCCCGGCCGAGCGACCCCGCGCGGCGCGCAAGGGCCGCGCGAAGGTGCCCAGCTGGGACGAGATCGTCTTCGGCGCGAAGCCCGAGTAGCCCATGCACGACGACGCCCCGGTGACCGCGCGGTCACCGGGGCGTGCGTGCGCGTGGGTCAGCGGCCGCGGCGCGTCGCCTTGGTCAGCAGCTCCTTGGCCTTGCGCTGGTTCTCGGGCTTGCTCATCTCACGCTGGACCACCTGCGCGACCTTGATCGCCGCGCCGGTCTTCAGCATCTTGCCGATGTTCATGCGCGTGTCCTCACGTCCGGGCGGCGCCTCCGTACGGCACCGCGCGCTGCCACGACCGTACGTCGCCGGGACCGCCGGGGCGACCGGGCCGCGCGTCCCCACCGGCCGCGCACAGCACCTGCACACCGCGCACCCGGACCCCCGGACGGGCCTCGACCTGCGAGCCCGCACGGGCCCTCCTACGGTCGGGGGATGATCACGACACTCCACCTGGTCCGGCACGGCGAGAGCGAGGGGAACGTCGCCGCCGCGGCCGCGCACCGCGCCGGGGCCCAGGTCATCGACGTGCCGGCGCGCGACGCGGACGTCGAGCTCTCGCAGCTCGGGGTCGCGCAGGCGCGCGGCCTCGGCACGTGGCTCGCCGAGCTGCCCGAGCACCGGCGCCCCCAGGCGGTGTGGGCGTCGCCGTACGTCCGGGCGTACCAGACGGCGCTGCTCGGGCTCGAGGCCGCCGGACTGGGCCTGCCCGTCCGGCGCGACGAGCGGCTGCGCGACCGCGAGCTCGGGATCCTCGACATGCTCACGGCGCGCGGCGTGGACGAACGGGTCCCGCTCGAGGCGGAGCGCCGGCGCTGGCTCGGGAAGTTCTACTACCGCCCGCCCGGCGGGGAGTCGTGGGCGGACCTCGCCCTGCGGGTGCGGAGCCTGCTCGCGGACCTGGACCGGCCGCAGCTGCCCGACCGGGGGCTCGTCGTGTGCCACGACGCGGTCATCATGGTGATCCGGTACGTCTGCGAGCAGCTCACCGAGGCGGAGGTGCTCGAGGAGGGCCGCCGGCGCTCGGTGCGCAACGCGTCCGTCACGACCCTCGTGCGGGAGCCCGGCGCCGACCTGTGGACGCTGCAGGAGTTCGACGCCGCCGACCACCTCGCCGACGTGGGCGTGCCCGCGACCGAGCACCCGGGGACCGCCGATGTCCGGCACTGAGCGCGGCACGCAGCCCGACGACCGCTCCGGCGCCGTGGTCACACCGGCCCTCCTGCGCGGCTGGCCGCTGCCGGGGGACGCCGACTCCAAGGACGCCCGCGGCGCGGTGCTGGTCGTGGGCGGCGCACGGCAGACCCCGGGGGCCGCGATGCTCGCCGGCCTCGCGTGCCTGCGGGTCGGGGCCGGCCGCCTGACCCTCGCGGTGGGCGGGTCGGTCGCGGTGGCGGTCGGGGTCGCCGTGCCCGAGTCGGCGGCGATCGGGCTGCCCGAGACCGCGCACGGGCGGATCGGCGCGAGCGGCGTCGACGCGCTCGACGACGAGCTCGCCCGTGCGACGGTCGTGCTCGTCGGGCCGGGGCTCGACGGTGCGGACGAGACGTCGGAGCTCCTCGGCGAGCTGCTCCCCCGGCTCGGTGACGACACCGCGGTCGTGCTCGACGCCTTCGCGCTCGGCGTGCTCGCCGACGTCGACCCCGACGTGGTCGCAGCGTTCGACGGGCGGCTGGTGCTGACCCCCAACGCGGGCGAGGGCGCGCGCCTGCTGGGCCTCGACCCGGACAGCCCCGAGCTCGACGACCTCGCGGACGTCGCGGCCCGCATCGCGGCGCGGTACGGCGCGGCCGTGAGCTGCCGCGGGGCCCTCGCCGCCCCGGACGGCCGGGCCTGGGAGTCCTCGACCGGCTCGGGCGGCCTCGCGACGTCGGGCAGCGGCGACGTCCTCGCGGGCGCGGTCGCGGGGGTGCTGGCGCGCGGCGCGGACCCCGCGCAGGCGGTGTGCTGGGGGACGCACCTGCACGGCGCGGCCGGTGACCGGCTCGCCGCACGCGTCGGGCAGCGCAGCTTCCTCGCCCGGGAGCTCCTCGAGGAGCTGCCCGCGGTGCTCACCGAGCTCGAGGCCTGAGCCGGCGCGCCGGCGGCGGCTCGGCGGCGGCTCGGCGACTCCCCCGGTTCGGGGGGTGGTGCCGGAGGCGATGTCGGCGCACAGTGGTGGGGAGGCGCAGGCGCCTCACGGTCCGCCGTCCTGGGGGTGTCCCATGCGTCAGAACCTGCCGCCCGACTGGGTACCGATGCTCTCGCGCGGTCGCCACCGGCGACCGACGAAGGGCGCGTGCTTCATGGAGCTCGCGTCGTTCCTCGCGGGCGAGCGCTGGAGCGACCATCCCGCGTGCACGCACGCGCTGCTGGCGACGCTCGCGCGCACGGTCAACGACCAGATGAGCGACGGCGGTCGGCAGCGCCTGCTGCCGCTCGTCCCGTCGGTCATCGGCCTCACGTCCGAGGACCGCGAGGTCGACGTCCGGCTCGCGCTCTGGTGCGCGACGAGCGCGCTGCCCGTCGTCGCCGAGGAGACCCAGCGCGTGCTCGCGGTGGGCATCCTCGCGGCCGAGCGGCGCCTCGCCGAGATCGAGGGGCGCACCGACGGCGAGCTCACCGACCGCAGCGCCCGCGCGCTCGCCGACGTCCCGCTCGCCGCGGAGTGGGCGCGGCGGTTCAGCCTGGGCCTGACGACGTCCGCAGCCGGGTTCCACGAGACCGGCGCCCCGAGCATCGTCTGCTGCTCGGTGCTGGGCGTCGCCGACGCGTGCGTGCCCGACACCGAGGACCGCATGCTCGCGATGCTCGCCGCGGGGATCGAGATCGTGCGGGTCGGCGCGGCGCGCGAGCAGCGCCGGGCACGTGCCGCCGAGCCGGACCGGGCAGTGCCCCGGACGCCCGCCGTGGCGCCGGTGCGCGAGCGCGTGGGCGCCGACGCCTGAGGTCCCGGCAGGCCCGGGGACGTCACCGTCCCCCGGGCCGCGCCGTGCGTCCGGCTCGTCGGGCACCCGCCCGACGAGCCCGCGCTCGTCGGGCCCCCGGCCGACGTGCCCGCGTGCGCACCCGTGCCGGACGTCGTGCGTCGCTCCGGCGGGCACCCGCTCAGCGGCCGTCGATCCCTCGTGCACCCGCGCAGCGCGCCCGGCCCCCGCACGCGCGGCGGGGCGGGGTGCCCGGCCTGCTCCGGGCACCCCGCCCCGCGCTCAGCGCACCACCAGTACGCGGGGCCAGCCGAGCGACGCGGTGTAGGAGGCGTCGCCGCGGTAGACGACCGTGACGAGCGACGTCCGGGCCGACGACGGGAGCGTCACCTGCGCGCGCCCGTCGCCGTCGAGCGTCCCGGTCGCCGCCCGGCGGCCGTTGACCTGCACCTCGACCGTCCCGGTCGGGGCGAGCCCCCCGGTACCGGCGACCGTGACGTGCACGACCTTGGCGTCCGCACGCCGCACGTCCCAGTCGGTCCCGGTGGTGCTGACCGTCGGGGTCGCGCGCAGCACCCGGTAGCGCGCCGGGTCGGACACCGAGCCGGCGACGGCCGCGTCGCCGAGGTAGGCCGCGGTGACCTCGTGCGTGCCGACGGCGACGCCCGCGGGCAGCGCCACGCGGACATGCACGTCGGGTGACGCGGCCCCGGCGGGCAGCTCGGCGGTCGCGACGGCGACACCGTCGACGCGCACCTCGACGGTCCCCGACGCGCGGCCCTCCGACGCCGCGACCGTGACGGTGGCGGTCCCGGCCCGGCCGAGAACGACGGTCGAGGGCGCCACGCGCACCGCCGTCGTGGACGTCGCACGCTCGGTGAGCCCGACGCCGAGGACGTCCGCGAGGAGCGCCACGGAGTCCCCCGCACGCCCGGCCATGAGCGCGTGCTCGGCGTCGGCGGTCCGCGCCGCGGCGTCGGCCGGCAGCCCGGGGACCCCGGCGACGACGGCGGCCTGCGCGAGGTCGCGCACGAGCGAGACCACGAGCCCGGCGTCCGTGAACCGCTCGCCCCCGCCGTCGAGCGCGGACGCGGCGGTCGCGAGCAGCCGGACAGCGCGCTCGACGTCCGCGTCGTCGGTCGAGAGCGAGTCGCCCTCCCAGACGTCGGCGTCGAGCACGGCCTGCACCGCGGTGCGCGCCGGGCTCGAGCCCAGCCCTTCCAGCACCTGCTCGAGCCGGGCCCGCGGTGCGTCCGTGCGCACGCCCCAGCCGTAGGCGTAGAGCGGTGCGTACGTCGCGTCGCCCACGTTGACGGGAACCTGGTCGGCACTCGCCGGCCAGGACACGGGCAGCCGACCGGTGAACGGGCGGGCGCCGAACAGCGTGTCGGCGACCCCTGCACCCTCGGTCCCCGGCAGCCACGACGCGACGAGCCCGTCGATCGCGTCCAGGCGGTCCGTGACGAGCTGCGGGCGGCCCGCGACCACCAGCACGACGCACGGCATGGCGCCGCACACCGTGTCGATCGCGGCCCGGTCCGCGGCGGGGAGCTCGAGGCTGCGGCCGTTGTTGCCGACGTCCCCGATGCCCTCGGCGTACGGCGGCTCACCGACGACGACCACGCCGACGTCCGAGCCCGCGGTCGGCGCCGACGCGTCCTTCGACCACGTCACCTCCGCCGCCGGCGCGACCTCGCGGATGCCCTCGAGGATCGTCGTGCCCGTCGTGGTGTCGCCCGAGCCGCCCTGCCACGAGATCGACCAGCCGCCCATCTGGTGGCCGAGGTCGTCGGCGTTCGAGCCCGCGACGTAGACGCGTGCGTCGGGCGCGAGCGGCAGGACGTCCCCCGAGTTCTTCAGCAGCACCTGCGACGCCGCGGCCGCCTCGCGGGCGACCGCCCGGTTCTCCACCGAGCCGAGGTCCCCGGTGTGGGTACGGTCCGCGAGCGGCTGCTCGAACAGCCCGAGCGCGACCTTCTGCGTGAGGATCCGCCGGACCGCGTCGTCGACCCGGGACTGCGCGACGGTGCCGTCGGCGACCTTCTCCGTGAGCGCCGTGATGAACGCGCCGTAGTTGTAGGGCGCCATCGCCATGTCGAGCCCGGAGTTCACCGAGCGGGCCACCTTGTCGGCGTACGTGCCGCCGGGCAGCTTGTCGATGCCCTCCCAGTCGCTGATGAGGAACCCGTCGAACCCGAGCTCGTCCTTGAGCAGCTCGGTGTTGAGCGCGCGGTGCTCGTGCATGCGCAGCGGGCCGTCGCCGGAGTCGACCGCGGAGTACGACGGCATGATCGAGCCGACCCCCGCCTCGAGCGCGGGGACGTACGGGTCGACGTGCAGGCGCCGCAGCTCGTCCGGCGAGCCGACGTGCGTGACGCCCTGGTCGATCGGGTACCCGCTGCCCGCGAGCGACGGCTCGTAGCGCGTGCCGCCGTCGCCGACCCAGTGCTTCGCGGTCGCGAGCACCTCGGTCGGTCCCGACATGTCCGCCCCGTCCTCGCCCTGGAGCCCGACGACGGCCGCGCGGGCCATCGCCGTCACGAGCGCCGGGTCCTCGCCGAAGGACTCGTAGCTGCGACCCCACCGCTCGTCCCGCGTGACGCACAGGCACGGCGAGAACGTCCACGGGACGCCGGTCCCCCGGACCTCGAGCGCGGTGACCTCGCCGGCCCGCCGCACGAGCTCCGGGTCGCGCGCGGCGCCGAGCCCCGAGTTGTGCGGCAGGATCGTCGCGCCGACCACGTTGCTGTGCCCGTGCACCGCGTCCACGCCGTAGACGAGCGGGATCTGCAGCCGGGTCGAGAGCGCCTCGCGCTGGAAGCCGTCGACCATGTCGGCCCAGCCGGACGGGGTGTTGTCGGCCGGGACGGAGCCGCCGCCCGACAGCAACGACCCGAGCCCGAGGCTCGCGATCTCGCTGTCGGAGCGCAGCCCGAGCCGCTCGGCCTGGGCCATCTGGCCGACCTTCTCGGCGAGCGTCATGCGCCCCAGGAGGTCCTCGACGCGCTCGGCGGTGGGCCGCGACGCGTCGAGGTACGGCGCACCGGTCGCGTTGAGCACGACCCGCGGCGAGGACGCGACGTCGGCCCCCTCGGCGGTGAGCGTCACCTCGACCGAGCGCGAGTCGTCCTGCCCGGAGGTCGCGAGCGTGCGGACCTCGATCATCTGCTCGGTGCCCGAGGGTGTCCCGGCGTCGAAGGTCAGCGTCCCGGAGAAGGGCTCGTAGTGCGTGCCGGGCTCCGCGGTGTCGGCGGTGCCGGCGTTCGCGTAGGTGACGGTCACCGGCTCGGGCAGGGGCTCGCCGTCGGTGGTCGTGAGGCGCACGGTGACCTGCGCGACCTCGCCGCGGTCGACGAGCACGACGTCCTGCGTCGCCGCGACCGTGGCGGTCGGCACGGGCGCCGGCGAGCCGTAGAGCTCGACGTCGTCGACCGCCCAGCCGACGGGCTGCGCGGTGCCGGGCACCATCGTCACGGCGTAGCCCCACGCGGACGTGAGGTCGAGCGTGCCGTTGCGGGTGGCCTCGTCGCCGGGCTGGTACCCGCCGAGCCGCAGGTCGGTGAAGGGGATCTCGACGAGCTTCCAGCGGCTGCCGTCGGGCGACCAGTTGTCCTTGAACGTCGCGGCCCACAGCTCGGAGTGCTCGCCGTCGGGCCCGCCGTCCTTGACCTCGACCTTGATGTCCGCGCCGGCCGTGGGCGACGCCGGACGGTTGTCCTGCGAGGCGTACCAGAGGAAGCGCAGGCCGCGGAAGCCGCTCCAGTCCTGCGCGGCGGCGAGGTTGTGGCTGTACCCGCCCCAGCCGCCGGACGGGATCAGGTACTCCCCGCTCAGGACGTGGTTGCCCGCCGGTGCGCCGTCGCGCTCGCGCTCGGTCACCGCGAGGCTCACCTCGGAGCCGTCCGAGCCCCAGGTGAAGTGCCCGACGGTGCCCCCGGGCTCGGCGACGGGGACGTCGCCCTCGAAGTCCTGGATCGTCGTGACGCGCTGGTAGAGCGCGACGTCGTCCAACAGCCACGTCCCCGCACCGAGGTCGGTCAGCGTGACCGCGAAGCCGGTGGAGGCCGCGGGGTCGAAGCGCTCGTCCGACTCCGGGTCGCCCTTGACCCGCAGCTGTGCGAACGGCACGGTCACCCGCCGCCAGCCCGCGGCGTCGTCGACGACGGACCGCTCGAACAGGCGCCCGCCGCTCTTGAGCTCGTAGCGCAGCGTGCCGCCGTCCCCGGTGCCGCGGAACCAGAACGCGAAGCCGTCGTAGGCCGACCAGTCGGCGGCGGGGCTCAGGTCGTGCGTGAAGCCGAACCAGTCACCCGGGGCGGGGGTCCCGCCGACGGTCGCGACGAGCGCGTGGTTGCCCTCGGCCGCGCCCTCGCGCTCCGCCTCGGCGGTCGTGAGCACGGGCGTCACCGGGGCGCTGACGCCCCATGTCGTGTACCCGGCGGGCACGCCGTCCTCGAAGTCGTCGAGCACCTCGCTCGGGCCGACGTCCGGCAGGTCGCCGTGCGGCGCGATCGTCACGGTGGTCGTCGTGCGGGCGCCGAGCACGAGGCCCGTCGGGTCGCTCAGCGTGAGGTCGAACGTCGTGACGGGGGCGAGCGGGCCGTGGTCGACCGTCGGGACGGTGACCTGCTGCGTCGTCTCCCCCGCGGCGAACGTGAGGACCTCGTCGACGGCGGTGTAGTCCGTGCCGGCGACCGCGGTCCCGCCTCCCGAGGTCACGCGCACGCGGGTCTCGTCCGTGGCCGGGGCGTTCAGCACGACGGGGACAGTCGCGGACGCGCCGGCGGCGACGGTGGCCGACGCGCGGGCGACGACGACGGCGGGCTGCTCGGGCGTGCCGTGCACCTCGACCGCGAAGAGCGAGTACCCGTACCAGTGCGGCCCGGCGGGGTCCCACGTGAAGGGCACCCGTTCGAGCATCTGGACCCGCAGGTGCCGCGCGTCGACCGGCTCGGCCAGCGCGATCTCGTCGACGCCGCCGTCGCTCGCGGGCTCCGTGTGCACGGTCGACCAGCTCGCCGGGTCCGCCGGGTCGCCCGTCGCGGCCTGGATCTCGTAGGACGCCGCGTGGGCGGCCTCCCAGCGCAGCGTCAGGCCGTCCACCGCCGTGGGGACGCCGAGGTCGACCGCGAGCCACGCGGTGAAGGGCACGTCCTCGTCGGGGCCGTTGCCGCTCGCCCAGCGGGTCGCCGGGTCGCCGTCGACGGCGTTCGAGGCGGGGAACGAGCCGTCGGTGTCGTCCTGGGCCTGCGAGGCCGTCGCCGTCCCGGCGATCGCGAGGTCGCCCCCCGCGGCGTGCGCGGGCCCGGCGGTCGCGAGCAGGACGAGCGGGGCGACGAGCGCGAGCGCCGCCGCGGCAGCGGTCGTGCGGCCGGCCGACCGCCCGGGCCGCAGGATCGGGCCCTGACGCTGGCGTCGGGGCGGGACGAGGGCAAGGGTCGGACGCGTCACCTGTCACTCCTTCGTGAGGTCGGCCTACTCAGGGAACCATTCGTACTTACTGCCGGGTAAGTGAAGATCAGGTCACGATCGGGTCACGATGTCCTGGTCGCCCGTCCAGCTGGACAGCCGTCGCACAGCACGCTCGACATGCCGTGCGCGGCCGTCCGACCTAGCCTCGGAGGCACCGACCAGCCCTTCCCGGAGGTCATCCCATGGACGTCACACCCCTGCCCCTCGCCGTCGTCACCGGCGGGTCGAGCGGCATCGGCCTCGAGCTCGTGCGCGAGTTCGCGGAGAACGGCTTCGAGGTGCTCAGCTGCGCCGAGGACGAGACCGGCCTGCAGATCGCCACCCAGACCCTCGTCGCCGACGGGCACCCGGTGCGCTCGCTGACCGCCGACCTCGCGACCCCCGAGGGCGTCGAGCGCCTCGTCGCCGAGATCGGCGGGCGGCCCGTCGACGCGCTCGCGCTCAACGCCGGGGTCGCCAACGGCGGACCGTTCCTCGAGACCCCGCTCGAGGACGACCTGCGGGTCATCTCGCTCGACGTCGTCTCGGTGGTGCACCTCGCCAAGCGGCTGCTGCCGCGCATGGTCGCCCGCGGCGCGGGCCGGGTCCTCGTGACGTCGTCCGTCGCCGCGCGCATGCCGGGGCCCTACTACGCGACGTACGCCGCATCGAAGGCGTTCGTGCAGAGCTTCACCGAGGCGGTCCGCTACGAGCTCAAGGACACCGGCGTCACGATCACCGCGCTGCTGCCGGGGCCGACGGACACCGACTTCTTCGAGGCCTCGCACATGGAGGACACGCGCGTCGCCGAGCAGAAGAAGGACGACCCGGCCAAGGTCGCGCACGAGGGGTTCGAGGCGCTCATTGCCGGCAAGGACCAGGTCTCGACGCAGTCGCTCAAGACCAAGATGCAGACCGCGATGGGCGCGGTCCTGCCCGACACCGCGAAGTCCGCGGTGCACGCGAAGATGACCGAGCCCCGCCACAGCGACCAGGAGGCCTGAGCATGGCGACCGACGAGACGACCCCGACGAACGAGACCACCCCCGACGCGACCGGGGGCGCCGGCACCACGGCGGACAACGCTCCCGGCGTCGGCAGCCCCGAGAAGGACCCGCAGGACTGGGTCACGGGTGACGAGCCGATGACCGGCCCGCAGGGCAGCTACCTGTCGACGCTCGCACGCGAGGCCGGCGAGGAGGTGCCCGACGACCTCACGAAGGCGCAGGCCTCGGAGCGCATCGAGGAGCTGCAGGCGCGCACCGGGCGCGGGCCGGGCCAGGGAGCCTGACCCGCAGCACCACGCCGCCGGCGGCCGCCTCCCGAGGCGACCGGCGGCGCGCACGGACCTCGGGCTCGTGCGTCACGCGGAGTCGCGGCGCACGAGCCCGACCACGTCGGAGCCCGGACGCAGCGGCGCGTCCCTGCCCTCGAGCCCGTGCACGATCGTCTGCGCGATGTGCTCGGCGATCACCCGGTGGTCGGTCGTGACCGTCGTGAGCGGCGGGTCGGCGACCGCCGCACCGGGGATGTCGTCGAAGCCGATCACCGCGAGGTCGCGCGGCACCGCGAGCCCCGAGCGCCGCACGCCCGTGAGGAGCGCGAGCGCGACGTCGTCGTTGTAGGCGCACACCGCGGTCACGCCCGCGCCGCGCCAGGTCGCGACGGCATCCTTCGCGGCGTCGATCTCGAGCGGCACGGTCAGCACGACCGGGTCGTCGAGCCCGAGGTCGGCGCACGCCGCCCGCACGCCCGCGAGGCGCGGCTCCGCGAAGCCCGCGACGCGCGGGTCGGCCGGGAACGCGTACCCGAGCCGCCGGTGACCCGCCGCCGCGAGGTGCTCGGCCTGCAGCCGGCCGGCGCGCTGCTGCGGGATCTCGAGAGCGCCGCGCCGGGCACCGGCTCCCCCGCCGCCCCCGGCGAGCAGCGCGACCGTCACCTGGATGCCCTCCGCGCGCATCGCCGCGAGGTCCTCCTCCTCGGCGTCCTCGAACAGCACGACCGCGGCCGGGCTGACGGCGCGCCACGCGTCGGCGAGCGTGCGCGACGACCCCGCGCTCGGGTGCGCGAGCAGCGTGAGGCCCTGCGCGGCGAGCGCCGCGGACAGGTGCTCGAGCGACGCACCCACGGCCGGCCCGATGGGCCAGTTCGGCAGCAGGCAGAGCACCGTGTCGGAGCGCCCGCGCTGGAGCGTGCGCGCGGCCGCGGACGGCGCGTACTCGAGGCGCGCGACCGCGTCGAGGACCCGCTGCCGGGTCTCTGCGGGGATCTTCTGGTGCGGGGTGTCGTTCAGGACGTAGCTCACGGTCGTCCGCGAGACCCCCGCCTCCCGGGCGACGTCGGCACTCGTGACGCGGCGGGTCCGGACCGTGACCATGACGCCTCCTCGGTGCCGCTGCAACGGCTCTGCGACGGTCTCTACGGGTGCCGGCGGGTGCCCGCGGGCCGGAGAACGAGCCTCTGAACTGGTCTGTTGCCAAACCGACAATCCACACCCTACCGTACTGACACGCGCAAGTGACACGTGTCAGTGACACGCATCAGCCCGCTTTCCCGCACCCGCCCGCCGGAGACCGAACATGAGCAGCGGAACGCCCGTCCAGCCCTACAGCCCCCCGACGCCCGTGAGCGAAGAGCCGTCTGCGTCGATCGTCACGTCCGGGATCCCGGGGCACGAGAGGCCCGTCCCCACCTCCGAGCACGCGCCGCCGACCGAGCCGGTCCGGGCGCCGTTCGTGCTCGGCTTCGCCTTCGCGCAGCTCGCGCTGTTCATCGCGCTGCTCGGCCCCGTCATGGTGAGCATGGCCATCAAGGTCATCCGCGTCGTCGGCCCCGAGAACGCCACGACCGCGCAGGGCCTCATCCTCGGCGTGGGCGCGTTCGCCGCGCTCCTCGCCAACCCGATCTTCGGGCGCCTGTCCGACCGCACGATGTCCCGCTTCGGCCGCAGGCGGCCGTGGATGGTCGGCGGCAGCCTCGCGCTCGCGGCGTGCCTGCTCCTGATCTCGCTCGCCGACAACGTGCCCACGCTCGTCGTCGGCTGGTTCCTCGCGCAGCTCGCGGCCAACGCGTGCTTCGCCGCCTACCTCGCGACCATCGCCGACCAGGTCCCGAAGTCGCAGACCGCACGCATCAGCGCCCTCGCCGGCGTGATGCAGAACGTCGGCATCCTCGCCTCGATCTGGGTCGCCGGGCTGTTCACGAACGCGATGGTCCCGCTGTTCATGGTGCCCGCCGTGATCGGTGTGCTCGGGATGCTGACCTTCTCGCTCGTCCTGAACGACCGGCCGCTGACCGAGCGTCCCGGGCCGATGGACGTGCGGGCGTGGCTGAACACCTTCTGGATCGACCCCCGCAGGCACCCGGACTTCGCGTGGGCCTGGTGGTCGCGGTTCCTGCTGACCCTCGGCAGCTTCCTGTTCTCGACGTTCCGGTTCTTCTGGATGAAGGACAACCTGGGGCTCACCGACAAGCAGGCGACCGACACCATCTTCACCGGCGTGCTCATCTACACCGTCGTCCTCGTGGTCGTCGGGCAGCTCGCCGGGATCGTGTCCGACCGGCTCGCCCGCCGCAAGATGTTCGTCTTCGCCTCGACCGCGCTCTTCGCCGTGGGGCTCGGTCTGCTCACCCAGGTCACGACGGTCGGCGGGTTCTACCTCGTCGAGGTGCTCCTGGGCGCCGCGTTCGGCATCTACATGGGCGTCGACCTCGCCCTCGTGATCGAGGTGCTCCCGAACCCCGACGACGCCGCCAAGGACCTCGGCGTCTTCAACATCGCCAACGCCGGCCCGCAGTCGGTGGCCCCGTTCCTGGGCGCCCTGCTCATCGCCGGCCCCGCCCAGGACTACGACCGGCTCTACCTCGTCGCCGCGCTGCTCGTCTTCGTCGGCGCGCTCGCCATCGTCCCCGTCAAGAAGGTGAAGTGAGGACCATGTCCCCCGTCTCCACGCAGACCGACGTCCACGCGCTGATCGGCACGCTCGACCTGCCGACCAAGGTGCGCCTCCTCACCGGCGCGACCGCGTTCACGCTCGCGCCCGACGAGTCCATCGGGCTCGGCGAGCTGCGCCTGTCCGACGGCCCGACCGGCGTCCGCGGCCTGAAGTTCACCGGCGGTCGCAAGGTCGCCCTGTTCCCCAACGCGACGCTGCTCGCCTCCGCCTGGGACCCCGAGACGACCCGTGAGGTCGGCCGGATGCTCGCCGAGGAGGCGCTCGCGCAGGAGATCCACGTCGTGCTCGGCCCGACGATCAACCTGCACCGCTCGGTGCTCAACGGGCGCGTCTTCGAGGCGTACTCCGAGGACCCCCTGCTGACCGGCCGGCTCGCGGCGTCCTACGTCGACGGCCTGCAGTCGCTGCACGTGGGGGCGTGCCTCAAGCACCTCGTGGCCAACGAGTCCGAGACGCAGCGCAACACGATGAACAGCGTGGTCGACGAGGCCACGCTGCGGGAGCTCTACCTGCTCCCCTTCGAGATCGCGACGCAGGAGTCCGACCCCTGGTCGATGATGGCCGCCTACAACGACGTCAACGGCGTCGCGGCGACCGAGCAGGACCACGTGATCAACGAGGTCGTCAAGGGCGAGTGGGCCTACACCGGCCTCGTCATGTCCGACTGGTTCGCGACGAAGACGGCCGGCCCCGCGGCCAACGGCGGGCTCGACCTCGTGATGCCCGGCCCGGACGGCCCCTGGGGCGACGCCCTCGTCGCCGCCGTGCGCTCGGGCGAGGTCGACGAGTCCGTGGTCGACGACCACCTCGCGCGCCTCCTCGTGCTCGCGGACCGCGTGGGCGCGCTCGGCGAGCTCCGCGCGTACCCGGACGACCTCCCCGCGCCCGACAGCGCGGTGCGCCGCGAGCAGCTCACGCGCCTCGCCGCGCAGGGCATGACGGTCCTGACGAACCGGGACGCCGTCCTCCCGCTCGGGCGCGGCTCGTCCGTCGCGCTGATCGGGCGCCACGCGCTCGAGACGATCGACATGGGCGGCGGCTCGGCCCAGGTCAACCCGCCGTACCAGATCAGCGTCGCGGAGGGCATGACGGCACTTCTCGGTGACGCCGTCTCGGTCGTCGACGGCGTCGAGGTCCGCGAGCGCTCGGTCGCCGCACGGCCGGAGTTCGTGACCGACCCGGTCAGCGGCGAGCCGGGCGTGCACGTCACGCTCCTCGCGCAGGACGGCACGGTGCTCGACGAGCGCCACTCGGACACGGCGACCACGATGGTCGGCTTCGACGACGACCTGCCGCAGGCGGTGCACACCGTGCGCTTCCAGGCCCGGGTGAACCAGGCCGGGGCGGCGGAGGTCGGGGTCATGGGCGTCGGCGACTGGGTGCTCACGGTCGGCGACCGGACGCTGCGGCACGCGCTGCGCGCCGGCGGCGGGTTCGCCGAGGAGATGCTCGCACCGCCCGCCGCGACCGAGGTGCTCGACGTGGACTCCGGCGCGGTCATCGACGGCGAGGTCATGCTGCGCCCGCCGGCCGCGACGGACGTGCTCGACGTCGCCGCGGGCGTGACGGTCGAGGCGGATGCCGAGCCGATGGCCGGGGTCGGCCTGTTCGGGCTCGTCGCACGCCCGGCGCCGCGGCCCTCGGCCGACGTCATCGCCGACGCGGTGGCCGCCGCACGCCAGGCCGACGTCGCGGTCGTCGTCGTGGGCCTGACCGAGGAGCGCGAGACCGAGTCGGTCGACAAGTCGACGCTCGCGCTGCCCGGCGAGCAGGACGCGCTCGTGAGCGCGGTCGCCGCCGCGGCCCGCCGCACGGTCGTCGTGGTCAACGCCGCGACGCCGGTGCTGATGCCGTGGCTCGACGAGGTCGACGCGGTGCTCTGGGCCGGCCTGCCCGGGCAGGAGGGTGGCCACGCGGTCGCCGCGGCGCTGCTCGGCGACATCGAGCCCGCGGGCCGTCTCGTGACGACGTTCCCGGCCGCGGACGGCGCCGCCCCGGCGTGGTCGGTGACGCCCGTGGACGGCGACCTCGAGTACACCGAGGGCACGTTCGTCGGGTACCGCGGCCACCACGCGGGGCTCGCGCCGGAGCCCGCGTTCTGGCTCGGGCACGGTCTCGGGTACGCGACGTGGGACTACGCGGACGTGACGGTCGACGAGTCCGGCCCCGCACCGCGCGTGCAGGTGACGGTGACCAACACCGGCACGCGCCCGAGCCGCGAGGTCGTGCAGGTCTACCTCGACCCGCAGACCCCCGACCAGCCCGTGCGGCTCGTCGGCTGGGCGGCCGCGAGCGCCGCGCCGGGCGAGTCGGTCCGCGTCGAGGTCGCGACCGACGCGCGGCTGTGGCGACGCTGGGACGCGGTCACGGGCGCATGGGGCCGGCTCCCCGAGGGCGGGCGCCTGCTCGTGGCGCGGGGTCTCGGCGACGTCCGTGCGGAGGTCCCGCTGACCGGGGCCTGACCCTCACCGCCGCCTCTGCGCGGCACCCACGGCGCGGCGTCACCGGGCTCCCCGGTGGCGCTGCGCCGTCGCGCTGACCGACCTACAGTCGAAGGACCGACGCCGACGACGAGGGGGCACGATGAGTGACGAGACGTCCGTGGAGCGCGACGCGCTGCCCATCCCGGACTACGACCACCTGCCCGTGACGGGGCTCGGCCACCGCATCCGGTCGCTGGGGGCCGACCAGATCGACACGTTGCTGACCTACGAGAGGGCGCACGCCGACCGGCTGCCCGTGCTGCAGGTGCTGCAGGCCCGGCTCGGCGAGCTCGAGGACGGCGCCGAGCCGTCGGGCGGCGACGCCGCCGGCCTCGCACCCGAGCTCGCGGCGGGCGGAGCGCCGGGCGGGAGCACCGTGAGCCCGCAGACGCAGGGTCCGACGATCAACCCGCCGTCGCACGGGGTGCCGACGAATCCCGCGCAGCCGCGCTGACCCGGACGCGGCGTTCGGCGTCCACCACGACGTCGAACGTCCGCAGGTCCTGCGGCTCCTTGCCCGCGGCGTCGAGGCACGCACCGGTGCGCAGGTCCCACACCTGCTTGTACATGGGCGAGGCGAGCGTCGCCGCGTCCCCGGCCGAGCCGACGATCCCGCGCGAGAGCACGTTCGCGCCCGAGAAGGGGTCGCGCTGCTGCACCGCGACGACCTCGTCGCCCTGCAGGCGGAAGACCGCGACCTGCTGGTCTCCGACGAGCGCCGCGGCGCCCCGCTCGGGGACCAGGTCCTCGACGTGGCAGACGGTCGTCCAGGCGGTCATGAGCGCACCTCCAGCGTGCGGGCGACGACGGGGCTGCGGTCGGCCACGACGTCGCCGGCCCGCGCGGGGCGGACCTGGCCGCGCACCGGGGCGTAGACGAGGTCGGGGTCCGGCGTGTCCGGTGCGTTCACGAACGACACGAGCTGGCGGAGCTTCTCCGGGTCGTCGAGCGTCGCGCGCCACTCGTCGGTGTACTGCGCGACGTGCTCGGCCATGACCGCGTCGAGCTCCGCGCCGAGGCCGCGCGCGTCGTCGACGACGACCCGGCGCAGCTCCGCGAGCCCGCCCGGGTACTCCGCGACCCAGGGCGCCGTGCGCTGCACGCGGTCCGCGGACCGGATGTAGTGCGCGAGGAACCGGTCGATCACCTGGACGAGCCGGTCGTCGTCGAGGTCCTCGGCGAGCAGCTCGGCGTGCCGCGGCGTGAACCCGCCGTTGCCGCCGACGTAGACGTTCCAGCCCTTCTCGGTCGCGATGACGCCGACGTCCTTGCCGCGCGCCTCCGCGCACTCGCGCGCGCAGCCCGAGACGCCGACCTTGAACTTGTGCGGCGAGCGCAGCCCGCGGTAGCGGAGCTCGAGGCGCACGGCCATGCTCGCGGAGTCCTGCACCCCGAACCGGCACCACGCCTGGCCGACGCACGACTTCACCGCGCGCAGCGACTTGCCGTACGCCTGGCCGGACTCGAACCCGGCGTCGACGAGCCGGCGCCAGATCGCGGGCAGCTGGTCGATGCGCGCCCCGAACATCGCGATGCGCTGGGCTCCCGTGATGCGGGTCGCGAGCCCGAACTCGGCGGCGACCTGGCCGAGCACGACGAGCTTCTCGGGGGTGATCTCCCCGCCCGGCACGCGCGGGACCACCGAGTACGTGCCGTCCTTCTGCATGTTCGCGAGCACGTGGTCGTTGGTGTCCTGGAGCGCCGCGTGCTCGCGCTCGAGCACGTGGCCCGCGTTCATGGAGGACAGCATCGAGGCGACCGCGGGCTTGCACACCGCGCACCCGCGGCCGGTGCCGTGCGCCTCGACGACCTGCGTGAACGTCCGCAGCCCGTCGCGGCGGACGAGCGCGAACAGCTCGGCGCGCGGCATCGCGAAGTGCTCGCACATCGCGTTCGACACGGGGACGCCCGCGCTCTCGAGCGTGGAGCTCACGAGCTTGGTGAGCAGCGGGACGCAGGAGCCGCAGACCGTGCCCGCGCGCGTGCACGCCTTGACCTCCCCGACGTTCGTGCAGCCGTGCTCGGTGACCGCCGCGCGCACGGTGCCCGCCGAGACGTTCGAGCACGAGCAGACCACGACGTCGTCGGGCAGGTCCGGGCCGGGCGCGGCCGCGCCGCCCTCGGGTGCGAGGAACGCGGACGGGTCGGCGCCGAGGGGGCGGCCGAGCATCGGGCGCAGCGAGGAGTACAGCGACGTGTCGCCGACGAAGACCCCGCCGAGCAGCGTGCGGGCGTCGTCGGACACGACGAGCTTGCGGTACGTCTGGGCGACCGGGTCGGCGAACATGACCTCGAGCGCCCCCGGGGTCAGCGCGAACACGTCGCCGAAGCTCGCCGCGTCGACCCCCACGCCCTTGAGCTTCGTGCCGTCCGCCGCGGGTCGGTACGTCGCGGACCCGCCGAGCAGCTGGTCGACGACGACGTCGGCCATCGCGTTGCCCGGCGCGACGAGGCCGGTGCACTCGCCCTCGAACGACGCGCACTCCCCCACGGCCCAGATCGACGGGTCGGACGTGCGGCACGTGGGGCCGACGACGACACCGCCGCGCTCGCCGATCGCGAGCCCCGACTCGCGGGCCACCCGGTCACGCGGGCGCACGCCGGTCGAGAACACCACGACGTCGGCGGGGACGGACGAGCCGTCGGACAGGTCCATCGTCGCGACCGCGCCGTCGTCCGCGGCACCGAGCCGCGTCGCGCCGGTCGAGGTGCGCACGTCCATGCCGAGCCCGGTGACCAGGACGCGCAGCGCCTCGCCGCCGCCGTCGTCGAGCTGGACGTTCATCAGCCGGTCGGCGAACTCGACGACCGTCGCGCTCGTCCCGAGCGTCTGCAGCGCCGCCGCGGCCTCGAGGCCGAGCACCCCGCCGCCGACGACCGCACCGGCGAGCGGCCGGCCGAGCTCCTCGGTGCGCCGGGCGACCCAGTCACGCAGCGCCTCGACGTCGGAGAGCGTGCGGTACGTGAAGACCCCCGGCAGGTCGGTGCCCTCCGTGCGCGGCGTCCAGGCCCACGAGCCGGTCGCGAGCACGAGCTGGTCGTACGCCTCGACACGGCCCGAGCGGGTCGTCACGGTGCGGGCATCGCGGTCGACGCTGCGGACCGGGTCACCCGTGCGCAGCTGCACGCGCGGGTCGACCCACGGCGTCCCGGGCAGGGTCAGCGCGCTCCCGTCCCGGCCGGTGAAGAACTCCGAGAGGTGCACGCGGTCGTACGGGGCGACGTCCTCCTCGCCGAGCACCGCCAGCTGCCACGTGCCCTCGGGCGAACGGGCGACGAGCTGCTCGGCGAGGTGGTGGGCGACCATGCCGGCGCCGACGACGAGGACGCGGCCGGGGGATGTCAGGCTCATGGTGGGTCTTTCGCTCGGGTCGCGGGTGTGGTGGACCCGCACGAGCCATACTTCCGGCCGGCTCCGGGGCAGGTCCGGGCCCTTCGACCCAGGCGATCTCACACCGCGCGGCCCTGACCTGTGAGAACGCGGGCGTCCGGGGCGCGGGCGCCTCAGGCCGCGAGGAAGCGGCGCAGCGTCTCGGCGTTGCGGACGGCGTGCGCGTGGCCGTCGTTGTTGAAGTACGCGAACACCTCGGTCCCCGCGGACTCCCACTCGCGGATCCGATCGGCCCACCAGCGCAGGTCGTCGTCGGAGTAGGAGCCCGCGTAGAGGTGCTCGTGGTCCGGGCCGTGCAGGCGCACGTACGCGAACGGCGCGGTCACGCGCAGCCGGCACGGCAGTCCCGCGCCGCTCATCACGCAGTACGCCGCGCCGTGCCGCTCGAGGATCCCCAGCACGTCCTCGTGCTCCCACGAGGGGTGCCGGAGCTCGACGCACACGCGGATCCACGGTGGGACGTGGGCGAGGAACCAGTCGAGCCGCGCGTCGTCGCGCGGGTGCAGCGGCGAGGTCTGCACCAGCAGGACCGCCCGCTTGTCCGCGAGCTCGTGCCACCCCGCCGCGATGCGCCCGATCCACACCTCGGGGTCGTCGAGCTTCTTCGCGTGCGTCAGGCCGCGCGGGGCCTTGACGGTCATGAGGAAGCCGGGCGGCAGCCGCTCACGCCACCCCGCGAACGTCGCGTCCCGCGGCCAGCGGTAGAAGCTCGCGTTGAGCTCGACCGTGGCGAACCGCTGCACGTAGTACCCGAGCCGGTCCCGGCTCGGGGTCCCCGACGGGTAGACCTCGCCCTCCCAGTGGTCGTAGCTCCAGCCCGAGGTGCCGACGTGCACGGTCATCGGGGCGCGCTCACGGGTCCCCGGCAGCGCCGGGACCGCTCGGCGGCGCGGTCGCGGGCTGCTGGTCGCCCAGCGCCCGCTCGTGCTCGTCGAGCGCCCGCCGTCCGAGCACCTGCTGCAGCGTCGCCGTGCGCTCGGACCGTCCCCGCCCGACGAAGCTCACCGTCCAGTGCAGCAGCGTCGTGAGCCGGTTCTTGAACCCGACGAGGTACACGAGGTGCACACCCAGCCACAGCACCCACGCGACGAGCCCTGCGGTCTGGAAGGACCCGACCTGCGCGACGGCGTGGAACCGCGAGACGGTCGCCATGCTGCCCTTGTCCCGGTACACGAACGGCTGACCGGTCGCCTCGCCGCGCAGCCGGCGGCGGATCTGCCCCGCGGCGTGCTCCCCGCTCTGCATCGCGACCTGCGCGACGCCGGGCAGGTCCAGCGCCATGAGGTCGCCGACGACGAAGACCTCCGGGTGGCCGGGCAGCGTGCAGTCGGGCTCGACCCGCACCCGTCCGGCCCGGTCGGTCTCCGCACCGCTCTGCTCCGCGAGCCGGGCACCGAGCGGTGAGGCCGCGACGCCGGCCGCCCAGACCTTGCAGCGGCCCTCGACCCTGCTGCGTGAGCCGTCCGGGGCCTCGAAGTCGACGCCGGTCTCGTCGAGACCGACCACCTTCGCGTCGAGCATCACCTCGACGCCCAGGTCCTCGAGCCGCCGGGCCGCGGCACGCCCGAGCTTCTCCGGGAACGTCGGCAGGACGGCAGGTGCCGCGTCGGCGAGCACGATGCGCGCCTGCCGGGGGTCGATGTGCCGGAAGTTGCCCGCGAGCGCGCGATGCGCCAGCTCGGCGATCTGCCCGGCCATCTCGACGCCGGTCGGGCCGGCGCCGACGACGACGAAGGTCAGCAGGCGGCGCACCTCGGCGGCGTCGCGGCTCAGCTCCGCGAGCTCGAACGCGCCGAAGATGCGCCCGCGCAGCTCGAGCGCGTCGTCGATGCTCTTGAGCCCGGGCGCGTGCGCCGCGAACGCGTCGTTCCCGAAGTACGACTGCCCGGCCCCGGCCGCGACGACGAGGCTGTCGTAGGACGTGGTCGTCGTGCCGCCCGGCGAGCGCGACGTCACGACCCGGTCCTGCAGGTCGATGTCGGTGACCGTGCCGAGCAGCACGCGCGCGTTCCGCTGCCGGCGCAGCACGTCGCGCGTGGCCGGGGCGATCTCCCCCTCCGACAGCACGCCGGTGGCGACCTGGTAGAGCAGCGGCTGGAACGGGTGGTGGCCGGTGCTCGCGAGCACCGTGACCTTCACGGGGTCGTGCGCGAGCGCCTTCGTGGTGAACAGCCCACCGAAGCCGGAGCCGATCACGACGACGTGGTGCGGGGCCGTCGCCTCCGTCACGAGCCCTCGCGGGCCCGGCGGGACGCCCGGTCGTTGGCCTTCTGGATCGCGTCGACGAGCTCGGCCTTCGTCATCGACGAGCGCCCGGGCACGTCGAGCCGCTTCGCGAGGTCGTACAGGTGCTGTTTGCTGGCGTTCGCGTCGACGCCGCCTGCGGTCGGGCGGTCGGTGCGCGCCCCGCCCTCGGCCTGCGGGTCCGAGGGTCCGTACTCGTCCTTGGGCTCCCAGTGGTCGCCGACCTTCTCGTGCGTGTGCTTGAGCGCCGCGTACGCGACGCGGTGCGCACGCTCCTCGTCGCCGTCGTACTCCTCGGCCGCCGAGTCGTACGCCTTCGTGAACGTGCGCTGCGCCTTGGCGTCGGAGCGCTTGAGCGTCTCGGGGAGCTCGCTCTGCTTGGGCTTGCCCGCGCGGGTCGTCTTCGGCATCCCGGTCTCCTCTCGTCGGGTCCCGGTGCGGGACCGCGTCGCGTGCGTCCGTCCCGTCCAGCGTGCCGCGCGCGCCGTCGATCCGCGCGTCGGACCGGGCCGGCGCGGGGCCGGCGGCCACCCACGCGCCCGGCCGGAGCGCGTGGGTGGCGGGTGTGACGATGGGCGGATGACCGACGACGGAGGACCGGGCGGAGGGCAGGGGCCTGCGGCGGACTCGCCCGCGGAGTCGTTCGACGCCCGCACGGTGCTCACCGCCCTGCGCAGCGAGCTCACCGGGCGGCTCGGGGAGCTCACGGGCTCGTTCGACGAGCTCGTCGCCGCGTCGGCGGACTCGAACGCGGACGACGAGCACGACCCGGAGGGCGCGACGATCGCGTTCGAGCGCTCGCAGCTCGACACGATCGTCCGGCACGTGCGCCACCAGCTCGCGGAGACCGACGCCGCGCTCGGACGCGTCGCGGCGGGGACGTACGGCCTGTGCGAGGTCTGCGGGCGACCCGTCCCCGTGGCCCGGCTCGAGGCGCGGCCGGTCGCCCGGACGTGCGTGGGGTGTGCGTGCCATGCGTGGTGCTCCTCCTCATGGGATGCAGGAGGGGGTCGTCGCCGGGGCCGGCGGTCCGGCTGCCGA
>NZ_JBFTER010000006.1:0-84109 GCF_047229345.1 Cellulomonas jepli
CGGCAGCGCCCGGCAGTGCGGGGCCACGCCCGCGCCCGGCCGTGCCGCGGCCACGCTCCCGTCGCACGCGGGCGTTCGCCGGGCCCGCGTGTCCCGAGCGGCGTGCCGGACGGGAGAGGATGTGCGCGTGACCGACGACCCCGGCCTGCCCCTGGTCCCGCGGGTGCTCGACTGGTTCGCGGAGAACGCGCGAGACCTGCCGTGGCGGTCGCCGGACCGGACCGCGTGGGGGGTCCTCGTGAGCGAGGTCATGCTCCAGCAGACCCCGGTGGTGCGCGTCGAGCCCGCGTGGCGCGCGTGGATGTCCGCGTGGCCGGAGCCCGCGGACCTCGCGGCGGCGAGCACCGCGGACGTGCTGCGCGCGTGGGACCGGCTCGGCTACCCCCGCCGGGCGCTGCGGCTCCAGGAGTGCGCGCGTGCGGTCGTGACGCGCCACGGCGGCGTGGTGCCGACCGACGAGGCGGAGCTGCTGGCGCTCCCGGGCGTCGGCAGCTACACGGCCGCCGCGGTGCGGGCGTTCGCGTACGGGCTCCGGTCGGTCGTGCTGGACACGAACGTGCGCCGGGTGCTCGCGCGCACCGCCGCCGGGGCGGCGCTCCCCGGACCCTCGCAGACCGTCGCCGAGGTGCGACTCGCCGAGTCGCTCGTGCCCGCCGACGACGCGACCGCCGCGCGCTGGGCCGCCGCGTCGATGGAGCTCGGGGCGCTCGTGTGCACCGCGCGGAGCCCGCGCTGCGACGCGTGCCCCGTCGCGGACCTGTGCGTGTGGCGGGCGGCGGGCTACCCGCCCGACGTGCACGCGTCCCGGCGGCGGACGCAGGGGTTCGCGGGGACGGACCGCCAGGTGCGCGGGCGGGTCATGGCGCTGCTGCGGTCGGCGCTCGAGCCCGTCCCGCTCGACGAGGTCGAGGCGGTGTGGCCGGACCGCGCGCAGCTGGTGCGCTGCGTCGACGGGCTCGTCGCGGACGGTCTCGTCGCGGTCGTCGCGCACCCGGGCGGCCCGGACGCCGGGCCGCCGACGTACCGGCTGCCCCACTGACGACGCCGCGAGCAGGGTGCGCCGCGCCGGCGCCGGACGGGTCCCGCAGTCGCCGACCGCGCCGGGCCGGCGACGCCCGCCCGTCCCCGTCCCCGTCCCCGGGCGGCGCCGGCGCCCGGCGGCTCAGTCGAGCTCGACGAGCATCCGCGTGTTGCCCAGGGT
Organism: Cellulomonas jepli; assembly: GCF_047229345.1. NCBI lineage: Bacteria > Bacillati > Actinomycetota > Actinomycetes > Micrococcales > Cellulomonadaceae > Cellulomonas > Cellulomonas jepli. The sequence continues at coordinate 1,202 of NZ_JBFTER010000006.1, forward strand.
GTTCGGCTTGACCCGCGCGAGGTCGAGGAACTCCGCGACCCCGTCGTCGTGCGAGCGCAGCAGCTCGGCGTAGACGTCGGGCGTCACGGGCGTGCCGTCGATCACGTGGAAGCCGTGCGCCGCGAAGAAGTCGACCTCGAACGTCAGGCAGAAGAGCCGCCGCAGCCCGAGCTCGCGGGCCCGCTCGACGAGCGCGTCGAGCAGCGCGTGCCCGACGCCCCGCCCGCGCCACGACCGGTCGACCGCGAGCGTGCGGATCTCGGCGAGGTCCTGCCACATGACGTGCAGCGCGCCGCACCCGACGACGGCCGCGGCGGGGGTCGTCCCGGAGCGCCCGTCGGCCACGGCGGTCCGCGCGGTCCCCACCGGCCCGGCCGCCTCGGCGCCCCCGTCGGCCGGCACCGCCTCGGCGACCAGGAACTCCTGCACGGCCTCGTAGTACCCGACCCACTCCTTCGCGAGCAGGATGCGCTCGGACGCGTACGGCTCGACGAGCTCGCGGATGGCCCGGACGTCGGCGGGGCGTGCGGGGCGCACGTGGAAGGCAGGCTCGGTCACGCGCCCAACCTACCGACGCGGCGTCGGGCGGCCCGGCAGCCGGCACAGTGGAGCGGCCCGACAGCCGGCACCGTCGAGCGGCCCGGCAGCCGGCTCGGTCATGCCGCGCGCCGCCCGGCCCCGACGCGGCTCCGCCGGCGGCGACCCCGACACCTCACGTCCGGCCCCGCGGTGCCGATGTGCGGGGTGCAGTGCCCCGCGCCGCCGGACGTCGCCCGCCGGCTGCTCCCGCCGAGCGCCACAGAGGTCGCCATGATCCACGTCGGTGTGCTGACGCCCATCACCGGGGGGTTCTACTACGGCGACGTCGTGGCCAACGTCACGCGGGTGGTCGCCGCCGCGGGCGGGCACGTGACCCTCGTCCAGACGATCGACGCCGGGCGCTCGCGGCAGAAGCTGCCGCCGGCCCCGGACGTCCCGCACATCGGCTGGGAGTCCTTCGACGGGATCGTCGCGATCGCCCAGGCCGCGAGCGCGTCGTCGCTGCGGTCCGCGGTGGCGTCGGGCACGCCCGTCGTGACCGTCGGCAGCGAGATCGACCTCGACGCGGCGCAGGTCGTGGCCGACAACCGGGACGTCGTCCGCGGCGCCGTGGGGCACCTCGTCGAGCACGGGCACCGGCGGATCGCGTTCGTGGGCAACCTCTCGCAGTCGGACACGAACGCGCGGTACGAGGGGTACCGCGCGGGGGTCGAGGCGCACGGCCTCGGCGACGCGGTGCTCGTGACGACGGTCGACCACGTCGAGGCCGGTGGGCGTCTCGCGGTCGACGCGGTCCTGAGGTCCGGCGCGACGGCCGTGGTGACGGGCACCGACCGGATCGCCCTGGGCCTCGCTGCTGTCCTGCGCGAGCGCGGGGTGCGGGTCCCGGACGACCTCGCGGTCGTCGGGTACGACGACGTCGAGGAGGGCTGGTGGCACGACCCGCCCCTGACGACGGTCCACCAGGCGATCGGCACGCTCGGCACCCGGGCGGCGGAGCTCCTGCTCGCGGAGCTGCGCGGGGAGCCGGACCACGGGATGCACGTCGTCGCCTCGGCGTTCGTCGCCCGCGGGACGTGCGGCTGCCCCGTGGGCGCGGGCGGGTCGGCCGATCTCGGGGTCGCGGACGCGGCCGAGCTCGTCGCCGCGGTCGTGCAGCACCTCGGGCGCGGCGCTGCGCGGGACGAGGAGCGAGACGACGGGCCGGACGACGGGCAGGACGACGACGGGGCCGGCACGCTCGCCGGCCTGGACGCCGTGCTCGCCTCGACGGTCGCGCGCCTGTACCCCTCCCCGCCGCCGCCCGAGGCGATGGTGAGCTTCACCGAGGCGGTCGTCGACCGCTTCGCGGTGCTCGCGTCGGAGGCCGCCGGTCGGGGCGACCCCGCCGCCGGGCTCCTGCGCCGCGCGGGGGCCCGCACGATGATCGCCCTGCGCGACCACGAGCGCGGCGTGACGCTCGAGCGCACCGAACGGCTCGCGTCGTCGATCGTCGAGCAGTACGACGTGGGGATCGAGGTCCTGAGCACGTCCTCCGGCGACCCGGAACGGCTCGGGTGGCTGAGCAAGGCCTCCGCCCGGGTCGCGTGCCTGGCGCTGTGGGAGGGCGACCCGGTGGACGGCGTCCTGCGCGTGACCGGGGTGTTCGACCCCGAGGGCCGGCTCGGCGAGGTGCCCTCCGGCACGACGCGCATCGAGGAGTTCCCGCCCCGGTCGCTCGTCGAGCAGGCCGACGCGGGCGTCGGGGACGTGCTGTACGTCGTCCCGGTGCGCGGCGTGAACGGCGACCACGGCTTCCTGTGCGTGCTCGGCGCGTGCGAGCGGGGCTCGCGCTCGGACCCCGCGACGTACGCGCACTGGGCGACGACGCACAACCACTGGGCGGCGGTGCTCGGCGTCGCGCTCAAGCAGAAGGCGCTCCTGGAGCACCTCGGGCGCAGCGAGGAGCGGTACTCGCTCGCCGCGACCGCCGCCAAGGACGGGCTGTGGGAGTGGGAGGCCGGCGACGGGCACGTCTACGTGTCCGAGCGGTGCCGGGAGCTGCTCGGCGTCGCGGACGACGCCTCCGTCACGCTCGACACGTGGGTCACCCTCGCGCACCCGCTCGACGCGGACCGCGTGGCCGCGGAGCTCGCGCGTGCGGTCGCCGAGCCCGGCACCCCGGTCGAGGTCGAGTACCGCGTCGCGGGCGCGGACGGCACGACGCGCTGGGTCCTCACGCGCTGCCTCGGGGTCGCGTCGGACGGCGTGGTGCAGCGCGTCGTCGGCTCGGTCTCCGACATCCAGACGCGCAAGGACCTCGAGGAGCAGCTGCGCCAGGAGGCCCTCTACGACAACGTCACCGGGCTGCCGAACCGGCGGCTGTTCGTCGACCGGCTCGACGCCGCGCTGCGGCACCAGGGCCGGCACGACGCGACGGGGTTCGCGGTGCTGTTCTTCGACCTCGACGGGTTCAAGCTCGTCAACGACTCGCTCGGCCACCTCGCGGGCGACGCGCTGCTCCGCGTCGTCGCGGACCGGCTGCGCGTCGCGCTGCGCCCGCTCGACACCGCCGCGCGCTTCGGGGGCGACGAGTTCGCGGTGCTGCTCGTCGACCCGGTGCCCGAGGACGTGCTCGTGGTGGCGCGGCGCCTCCAGGACCGGCTCGCGGAGCCCGTGCAGCTCGGCGGCCAGGTGGTCGCGGTGACGGCGAGCGTCGGGGTGGCGACGTCGTCCTGCGGCTACGTCGCGGCCGACGACGTCCTGCGCGACGCCGACGCGGCGATGTACCACGCGAAGGGGACGCAGCGCGGGTCCGCGTCGGTCTTCGACCCCGACATGCACGTGCGCGCGACCGGCCGGCTGCGGGTGCGCGGGGAGCTGCGCGGGGCCCTCGCGCGCGGCGAGTTCGTCGTGCACTACCAGCCGGTCGTCGCGCTCGACGGCTCGGGCGTCGAGTCGTTCGAGGCGCTCGTGCGGTGGGAGCACCCCGAGCGCGGCCTGCTCCTGCCGGGCGCGTTCCTGCCCGTGATGGAGGACGACGGCTCGATCGTCCAGCTGGGTCGCCTCGTGCTCGACGAGGTGTGCCGGCAGGTGGCGGAGTGGCGCGCCGACCGCGGCCTGCCCGTGACCGTCGCGGTGAACCTCTCGCACCGCGAGTTCTGGGCACCGGACCTCGTCGTGGCCGTCCGGGACACGCTCGCGCGGCACGGCGTGCCGGCCGGGCACCTCGTCCTCGAGATCACCGAGTCGGTGGTGATCTCCCGTCCCGACGAGGCGCGCGACCTGCTCGAGGCCCTCGACTCCCTCGGGGTCGGGCTGCACATCGACGACTTCGGCACCGGGCAGTCCTCGCTCACGGCGCTGCGGACGCTGCCCGTGCACGCGATGAAGGTCGACGGCTCGTTCGTCCGGGAGCTCGCGAGCGCCCTCGCGACGCGGGACCTGGTGCGCGTGATCCTCGACATGGGCCGCGTCCTGGGGCTCGAGGTGATCGCCGAGTGCGTCGAGACGGAGGAGCAGGCGGCGATCCTGCGGTCGATGGGGTGCACGGGGGCGCAGGGCTGGCTGTACGCGAGGGCGCTGCCCGGTGACGAGGCGGGTGCGCTGCTCGGGGCGCCGGCCGGCGCGGTCGGTCCGGCGCTGGTCGCGGACGCGGCCCGGGGCTGACCGCGCTGCGGCCGGGTCGGGCCGGCCGCGGGGAGCCGGGCCGGCCGGGTCGTGCTGGGCCGCGAGCCGGCCCGGCCGGATCGCGGCGAGCCGCCGACCCCTGCGGCGGTGACCGCATCGTGCCCCGCCCGGGCCGCGTCACCCGCACTCGGCGATGATGGCCGCGTGATGTCCCGATGACCGCGCGTGCGGAGAACCTCGCGGTCACGGCCCCCGGTGGGCGCCGCGCCGCGGCGATCGCGCTGCTCGTCGCGGGCCAGAGCACCGCCGGCCTCGCGCTCGGGGCGGTCGGGTTGTTCCTGCCGCTGATCCGCGCCGACCTGGGCATCGGGTTCACGCAGGCGGGCGGCATCGCGGCGGCGGCGATGATCACGTACGCGCTCATGCAGGTCCCGGCCGGTCACCTCGCGGACGTCTGGGGTGCGCGCCGCCTGTTCGTCGTGGGCACGGTCGGCGTGAACCTGTGCACCCTCGGGATCGCGGTCGCGCCGTCGTACGCGTTCCTGGTCGTGGACCAGGCGGTCTCGGGGGCGCTGCGGGCGCTCGTGTTCATCCCGGGCATGGTGCTGATCACGGGGCTGTTCGCGGCCGAGCGCCGGTCGACCGCGCTCGGGGTGTTCGCGATCGGCGGCGTGTCCGGGAACGTGCTGCTCGGGGCTGTCGGCCCGCTGCTCGTCGGTCCCCTCGGGTGGCGCGGCGTGCTCGCGCTGTTCGGCGCGGCGGGCCTCGTGCTCGCGGTGGTCTACGGGGTGCTGCGCGACGCGGGCGCACCGCAGGCGAGGCCGGCGCCGGGGGGCGAGGGCGCGCGCGACGTGCTGCGCCACCCGGTGCTGTGGGTGGCCGGCGTCGTGCAGCTCGTGCGGTTCGGGGTCGTGAACACCCTGACCTTCTGGCTGCCGACGCTGCTCGTCGAGGAGCGCGGCGCGACGCTGCGCACCGCGGGGATCGTGATGGGCGTGGGCGGTCTGCTGATGGCGCCGATGAACTACCTCGGCGGGGTGCTCGCGGACCGCACCGGACGCCCGGCGGCGGTCGTCGGCGGGTCGCTCGTCGTGCTCGGTGCCACCCTGGCGGTGCTCGCGGGCGCCGACGGCCTGGCGGTGACCGTCGCGTGCGTGCTCGTCGCGCACGTCGTCATGCAGCTCTACTTCGGGCCGCTGTTCTCGATCCCGGTGCGCGTGCTCGGCGCCGCGCGGGCCGGCCTGCTCACGGGGGTGTCGAACGGCTGCGCGTGCCTCGGCGCGGTGACGTTCTCGTGGGCGCTCGGCTGGACCAAGGACCTCACGGGGTCGTTCACGCCGGGGCTCGTCGGGCTCAGCGTCGCGTGCGCGGTCGCCCTGACGGCGACCTGGCGCCTGGGCCGGATGCTGCGAGCAGCGCCGTCGCGGTGAGCTCGTCGACCACGAGGTCCGTCACGGCGCCCGCGCGGATCGCGGCCAGCAGCGGGACGACCTTGTTGTCCCCCGCCGCGACGCAGACGCGCCGCGGGACCCGCTGGAGCTCGGCCGGGGTCGGCCCGGTCGCGCGCGCGTTGAGCGGCACGTCCTCCCACGTGCCGTCCGCGCGCAGGAAGACCGTGCACACGTCGCCGACGACGCCCTCGCGGTGCAGCACCTCGATGTCGCCGTCCTCGAGGTAGCCCGCGGAGTACACGTGGCTCGGCACGGCCCCGGCCACCGCACCGACCGAGAACACGGCGACGTCGGCGCGCGCCTGGACGTCGAGCACGCGCCGCACCGACCGCTCGCGCCACATCGCCTGCTTGGTGTCGGGGTAGTCGAAGAACGCGGGCACCGAGAAGTGGTGCACGGCCGCCCCGAACGCGGACCCGAAGCTCGAGATGAGGTCGCTCGCGTACTCCACGCCGGACGTGCGCGTGTTCGCGGCACCGTTGAGCTGCACGACGGCGCTGCCCCGGGTGGGCTTCGGGACGAGGCGCCGGGACACCGCGGCGAGCGTCGTGCCCCAGGCGACGCCGAGCACCATGTCGGAGTCGAACCACGAGCCGAGCAGGCGCGCGGTCGTCAGCGCCACCTGGTCGAGCCGCTCGACGTGGCCCGCCTGGTCGGGGACGGGCACCACGTAGGCGTCGACGCCGAACGTCGCGGCGATCGTGCGGCCGAGCCCCGGTGCACGCGTGCTCGCGGGGCGCAGCGTGATCTCGACGAGCCCGGTCGCGCGGGCGCGCTTGAGCAGCCGCGAGACGGTCGAGCGCGAGGTGCCGAGATGACGCGCGATCACCTCCATCTTGAGGTCCTGCAGGTAGTACATCGACGCGGCGCGCAGCACGTCCTGCTCCCGGTCGAGCCCGTCCCCGCTGCCCGCCAAGGAATCCCCCGGCGCGGCGAGATGTGCACGTTCGTGCATCTCGGTTGCGCGTTCGTTCGTCACGTGACGACGATAACGAGCGGACCGAGGCCGGGGGAACCTCCCGGACGGTCCGCGTCCATGCACGGACCAGCACGCACGGACTGCACGCACGGAACGCACCAGCACCCGGGGGTCGGACGCACGATGAGGACTGCAGCACTGACGGCACGGCTCCGGAGCGACGCGCTCGACGCCCTGCGGAGCACCACCGAACCCGGCCAGGAGCTCGACGTCCTCGTCGTCGGCGGCGGCGTGACCGGGGCCGGCATCGCTCTCGACGCCGTCTCGCGCGGCCTGTCGACCGCGGTCGTCGAGGCCCAGGACTGGGCGAGCGGCACGTCGAGCCGGTCGAGCAAGCTCGTGCACGGCGGCCTGCGCTACCTGCAGATGCTCGACTTCCACCTCGTCCGCGAGGCCCTCACCGAGCGCGACCTGCTGATCAACCACCTCGCGCCGCACCTCGTGAAGCCCGTGAGCTTCCTGTACCCGCTCGAGAACCGCGTCTGGGAGCGCGCGTACGTCGGCGCCGGCGTCGCGCTCTACGACACGCTCGCATCGGTCTACGGGACCAAGCGCGCGCTGCCGATGCACCGTCACCTGACCCGCAAGGGCATGGAGCGGCTGTTCCCCGACCTGCGCCACGACGCCGCGATCGGCGCCGTCCGGTACTGGGACGCGAGCGTCGACGACGCGCGCCTGACCTCCACGATCATCCGCACGGCGGTGTCCTACGGCGCGCACGCGGCGTCGCGCACGCAGGTCGTCGGCCTCCAGACGACGTCCGGCGGGGCGGTCACGGGCGCCGAGCTCGTCGACCTCGAGACCGGCGACCACATCGACGTGCGCGCGCGCCACGTCATCAACGCGACGGGCGTGTGGACCGAGGAGACGGAGTCTCTCGCGAAGAGCGACGGCGGCCTGCGCGTGCTCGCGAGCAAGGGCATCCACATCGTCGTCCCGCGCAGCCGGATCGCGGGCGACACCGGGCTGATCCTGCAGACCGAGAAGTCGGTCCTGTTCATCATCCCGTGGTCGCGGTACTGGGTCATCGGCACCACGGACACCCCGTGGGAGCAGGACCTCGTGCACCCCGTCGCGACGTCCGCGGACATCGACTACGTCATCGAGCACGCCAACGAGGTGCTGTCCCGGCCCATCACGCGCGAGGACGTCATCGGGACGTGGGCGGGCCTGCGCCCGCTGCTGCAGCCCGGCACCAAGGCCGGCACGTCGTCCGCCAAGGTCTCGCGCGAGCACACCGTCGCGTCCCCGACGCCGGGCCTCACCGTGATCGCGGGCGGCAAGCTCACGACGTACCGGGTCATGGCGAAGGACGCGGTCGACTTCGCGATCGGCTCCCGGGCGACGAGCCTGCCGTCGATCACGCACGAGCTCCCGCTCGTCGGCGCCGAGGGCCTCGCCGTCCTGCAGCGCCGCTCCCGGGCCATCGGGCAGAAGTACGGCTGGGACCGCGGGCGGATGGACCACCTGCTGCACCGGTACGGGTCCCTGCTCGGCGAGCTGCTCGACCTCGTCGACGAGAACCCCGCGCTCGGCGACCCCGTGCCGGGCGCCGAGGCGTACATCGGCGCGGAGGTCGTCTACTCCGTCAGCCACGAGGGTGCGCTGCACCTCGACGACGTGATGATGCACCGCACGCGCCTGAACTACGAGGTCGCCGACAAGGGCGTCGCCGCGCTCGAGCACATCGTCGACCTCATCGCGCCGGTCCTCGGGTGGAGCGACGCGCAGCGCGCCGCGGAGCTCGCCGGGTACCGCGAGCGCGCCGCCGCCGAGGAGGCCGCAGCTGCGCTGCCCGACGACGAGTCCGCGGTCCGTGAGCGCCTGCGCGCCGCGGACATCGCCCCGCTCGTCCCGATCTCCGGCGGGCAGGTGCCCGCCGGTTCCTGACCGCTGAGGCGGTCTCACTCCAACAGGAAGGGGCGCAACGATGGGCTCCGTCACCATGGCGCAGGTCCTCATGTCCGAGGTGGTCGGCACCGCTCTGCTGATCCTGCTCGGCGCCGGTGTCGTCGCGAACGTGATCCTCCCCCGCAACAAGGGGTTCGACGGCGGCTGGCTCCTCATCAACTTCGGGTGGGGGCTCGCGGTGTTCGTCGGCGTGTACGCCGCCTTCCGCTCGGGTGCACACCTCAACCCCGCAGTGACGATCGGACTGTTCGCCGCGCAGGAGCCGTTCGCCAGCGCCCGCGTCGGCGAGAGGCTGGAGGTGACCGTCGAGCCGACGTTCTCGAACATGCTCCTGTACTTCGGTGCCGAGCTGCTCGGCGCGTTCATCGGCGCGGTGCTGGCCTACCTGGCGTACAAGAAGCACTTCGACGAGGACGCCGACCCGGCGACCAAGCTCGCGGTCTTCTCGACCGGCCCGGCGATCCGCTCGTACGGCTGGAACCTCGTCACCGAGGTGCTCGGCACGTTCGTGCTGGTCTTCTGGGTCGTCGGCTCGGGCCGGACGCCGTCGGGGCTGGGGCCGCTCGCGGTCGCGCTCGTCGTCGTCGGCATCGGTGCGTCGCTCGGTGGCCCCACGGGGTACGCCATCAACCCGGCCCGCGACCTGGGGCCCCGCATCGCCCACGCCCTGCTGCCGATCCGCGGCAAGGGCTCGAGCGACTGGTCGTACGCGTGGGTGCCGGTCGTCGGCCCGCTCCTCGGCGGTCTGCTCGGCGGCCTCGCGGGCGCCGCGTACGTCTGACCCGGCACCTCGGCACGCCGCAGCACCCACCCCCGTCCCCACGACCCCCGGACGCGGGACCCGCGCAACGACGCACGGGCCCCGCTCCGGGCGCCTCACCCCCACCACCCCCACGAACGCGTACCTCACCACCCCGCACCCGAGAGAGGTCCTCCATGGCTGACTACGTCCTCGCGATCGACCAGGGCACCACCAGCACGCGCGCGATCCTGTTCGACCACTCCGGCCAGATCGTGGCCACCGGTCAGAAGGAGCACGCGCAGATCTTCCCGAGGGCCGGCTGGGTCGAGCACGACGCCAACGAGATCTGGGCCAACACCCGCGAGGTCGTCGGCCTCGCGCTCACCCGCGCGAACAAGACGCACACCGACATCGCGGCGGTCGGCATCACGAACCAGCGCGAGACGGCGCTGGTGTGGGACCGCACGACCGGCGAGCCCGTCTACAACGCGATCGTCTGGCAGGACACCCGCACGCAGAAGATCGCCGACGAGCTCGGGGCGCTCGGCGGCGGCGCGGACCGCTACAAGGACAAGGTCGGCCTGCCGCTCGCGACGTACTTCTCGGGCCCGAAGGTCCGCTGGATCCTCGACAACGTCGAGGGCGCCCGCGAGCGCGCCGAGCGCGGGGACCTGCTGTTCGGGAACACCGACTCGTGGGTGCTGTGGAACATGACCGGCGGCGTCGACGGCGGCGTGCACGTCACCGACGTCACGAACGCGTCGCGCACGATGCTCATGAACCTCGACACCCTCACCTGGAACGAGGAGATCGCCGCGGAGATGGGCATCCCGATGTCGATGCTCCCCGAGATCCGCTCGTCGTCCGAGGTCTACGGGCAGGGCCGCCAGGGCGGCATGGTCCCGGGCGTGCCCATCGCGGGGATCCTCGGCGACCAGCAGGCCGCGACGTTCGGCCAGGCGTGCTTCGAGGTCGGCAACGCGAAGAACACCTACGGCACGGGCAACTTCATGCTGCTCAACACCGGCACCGAGCCGATCCCGTCGAAGAACGGGCTGCTCACCACGGTCGCGTACAAGATCGGCTCCGCCGACCCGATCTACGCGCTCGAGGGCTCGATCGCGGTGACCGGGTCGCTCGTGCAGTGGCTGCGGGACAACCTCGGCCTGTTCGCGGACTCCCCCGACATCGAGTACCTCGCGAGCAAGGTCGAGGACAACGGCGGCGCGTACTTCGTCCCGGCGTTCTCGGGGCTGTTCGCGCCGTACTGGCGCTCGGACGCCCGCGGTGCGCTCGTCGGGCTCACGCGGTTCGTCAACCGCAACCACATCGCGCGCGCGGCCCTGGAGGCGACGGCCTTCCAGACGCGCGAGGTGCTCGACGCGATGAACGCCGACTCCGGTGTCGCGCTCACCGAGCTCAAGGTCGACGGCGGGATGACCGGCAACGAGCTGCTCATGCAGTTCCAGGCCGACGCCCTCGGGGTCCCCGTGATCCGCCCGAAGGTCGCCGAGACGACCGCCCTCGGCGCCGCGTACGCCGCGGGCATCGCCGTCGGCTTCTGGTCCGGGGAGCAGGACGTGATCGACAACTGGGCCGAGGACAAGCGCTGGGAGCCCTCGCTCGAGTCGGGCGAGCGCGACCGGCAGTACCGCCTGTGGAAGAAGGCCGTGACGCGCACGTTCGACTGGGTGGACGACGACGTGCGCTGACCACCGCTGACCGGACCGCACCCGCAGGGGCACCCCGACGAGGGGGCCGTACGCGCCGGGCAGGCCGCTCCCCACCGGGAGGACGTGCCTGCCCGGCGCGCACAGTTCATCCCCTCAGGCCCGGCGCCCGCCGCCGCCCGATGACAGGATCACGCTCATGACCACCGTTGCTGTCACCGGAGCCTGCGGCAAGGCCGGCCGCGCCGTCGTCGCCGACCTCCTCGCCCACGGGTACACCGTCCTGGCCACCGACGTCGTCGGCGTCCCCGGGGACGAGGGCGACCTCGGCACCCCGCTGGTGCACGCCGACCTGACCGACTACGGGCAGGCCATCGAGGCGCTCGCGGGCGCGCAGATGGTCGTGCACCTCGCGAACATCCCCGCACCGGGCCGCTCGACCCCACCGGAGACGATCAACCGCAACACGACGATGAACACCAACGTGTTCCTCGCGGCGGCGCGGCTCGGCGTCCGCAAGGTCGTGTGGGCGTCGAGCGAGACGGCCCTCGGGCTGCCGTTCGCGAACGGCCCGCAGTACGTGCCCGTCGACGAGGCGCATTTCCCGCACCCCACGACGACGTACGCGCTGTCGAAGGTGCTCGGCGAGGAGACCGCGAAGCACATCTCGACGCTCACGGGCATCCCGTTCGTGGGCCTGCGGATCTCGAACATCTTCCGGCCCGAGGACTACGCGCGGGTGCCGGGGTTCCAGGACGACGCGCAGGCCCGCCGGTGGAACCTGTGGGGCTACGTCGACGCTCGCGACGTCGCCCAGGCCGTGCGCCGGGCGCTCGAGACGGAGACGACCGGCTCCCACAACGTCATCGTCGCCGCGGCGGACACGATCATGGACCGCCCCTCGGCCGAGCTGCTCGACGAGGTCTTCCCCGACGCCGAGCGCCGCCGGGACGTCAGCGGCAACGAGACGCTGCTGTCGATCGACGCCGCGCGCGAGCTGCTCGGGTACTCCCCCGAGCACTCGTGGCGCGACCAGCCCGGCGCGTCGGTCGGGACGCGGGACGACGCGGCGCACGACGGCTCGCACGACGACGCCCGCGCCCGGGACGACGAGGCGATCGACCCGCAGATCTGACGTCCGGACGCTCCTGCGCCCCGCCGCCCGCACCGGGCCGCGGGGCGCAGGTGCTCCCGGCCGGCGGAGGTCAGCCGCGGCGCAGCAGCCAGCGGATCTCGCGCGCGAGCAGACCGCGTCGCCCGTGCGACTCGTAGGACTCGACGCCGTGCCCGAGCGCGTCGTACACGACCCGCCCCCGACCGACCTCCGGGACCCCCTCGCGGGCCCACGCGACGGGCTGGCGCAGGCCGTCCGCGGCGAACCACACGAGCGGCTGCACGCCGTCGGCGACCTCGAGGTCGGTGTACCGCTCGTCGTACAGCTCGAACGGCTTGAGGCCGGCCGTCACGGGGTGCGTCTCGTCGGGCTCGACCGTCCAGCGCTCGATGGGCGGGTGCCACGAGCGCCCCTCGACCCACCGGCCGCCGAGCAGGTGGTCCCACGCGGGGCTGTCGCGGAACGTCATCGCCGCGGCGTGCAGCCCGAGCAGCGACCCGCCGGTGCGCACGTGCTCGGCGAGCGCGCGGTGCCCGGGCGCCCAGTCGGCGTCGGTCCCGTCGTGCTCGGGGTCCGGGCGCCCCACGGAGGACATCACCACGACGAGGTCGGGCCCGTCGGTGCCCAGCGCCTCGAGGGAGCCCGGCCGGGTCCCTCGCACGTCGACGTCGACGTCGAGCGCCGTGAGCTCGCGCGCGACCCGGTACGCCGTCCCCGGCAGGTCGTGCCAGGCGTCCTCGTACCGCCCCGTGCCGACCAGGACCCACGCACGCTGCCGCATCCCGCCAGGCTACGGGGCACGTGCTCGGACAGGAGGTCGTTCGCGGCCCCGTTCGGTCCCGTCGGGGCCGGAACGGCGGGCGCATCCCGCTCGGCGGCGCGGATTGCCCCTACCCTGACCTCCATGGCCGGACCCGTGACCCTGAGCGACGTCGCCCGCGAGGCAGGGGTCTCCCTCGCGACGGCGTCCCGCGCCATCAACGGCAGCGCGAACCGCACCGTGCGCGAGGACCTGCGCGAGCGCGTGCTCGCCGCGGCGTCGAGGCTCCGGTACTCCCCCGACGCGAACGCCCAGGCCATGGCGCGCGGGCGGACCACGTCGCTCGGCCTCGTCGTGCACGACATCGCCGACCCGTACTTCTCGTCGATCGCCGCCGGCGTGACGACCGCCGCCGACACCGCAGGGCTCGCCGTGACGCTCGCGAGCACGCAGCACGATGCGTCGCGCGAGACCGAGCTCGTGCAGCTCATGCACCGCCAGCGCGCCCGGGCGATCATCATCGCGGGCGGCCGGCTCGACGACGAGGACGCGAACCAGCGGCTGCGCCGCGCGCTCGCCGACTACCGGCGCGGCGGCGGCTCGGTCGCGCTCGTCGGGCAGCCGATCCTCGAGGTCGACACCGTGGTGGTCGGCAACGCCGACGGTGCGGCGGCGCTCGCGCGGGCCCTGCACGGGCTCGGCTACCGGCGCTTCGCGGTGCTCGCCGGACCGGAGGGCCACCTCACGGCGCGCGACCGGCTCGCGGGGTTCTCGGACGCGCTGATCGACCTCGGGCTCGTGCTCGAGCCGAGCTCCGTGGTGCGCAGCGCGTTCACGCGCGACGGCGGCTACGAGGGCATGCGCACGCTGCTCGGCTCGGGCGCCCAGGTCGACGTGGTGTTCGCGGTCAACGACGTCATGGCGGTCGGGGCCATGGCCGCCGCGCGCGACGCCGGGCTCGAGGTGCCGCGCGACGTCGCGGTCGCCGGGTTCGACGACATCGTGACGCTGCGCGACGTGACTCCCCCGCTCACCACCGTGCGCGTCCCGCTCGTCGACATCGGGGTCGCCGCGACCCAGCTCGCGCTCGCCGCGCCCGCCGACGAGCCGCGCCTCGTGCACGTCGAGGGCACCGTGGTGCTGCGGGCGTCGACCCCGGAGCGCACGCCCGCGGGCTGACCGGCGGAGCAACCCCGCGGGTGCCGTCCCGGGCTCGCCCGTCGCGAGAGGCCCGGCCCGGGCTCTCCCGTCGGGGCGCACCGGGGGTCCGCCCTGTCCCTCCGGCGGGCGACGCGTCAGGATGGGCCCAGGAGGTGCGCCGTGCGCAACCACACGATCGTGCTCGTCGTCGCCGTGCTCACGCTCGTCGGGTGCGCCGCCCCGGGCGAGGACGAGCCGGGCGGCGCGGCGCCGCCGTCCGGCACGCCCGAGGGGGAGACGACCGGCCCCACCCCGAGCCCGACCACCGGGGACCCGACGGAGGCACCCGCCGCCGTCGGAGCCTCGCTCACGGTCGTGCTCGACGAGACCGGCTCGGGAGCGGTCCGGACGATGACCCTGACCTGCGACCCCGTCGGCGGCGACCACCCGGACCCGGCCGCGGCGTGCGCGGCCCTCGCCGCCGCCGGCCCCGGCGCGTTCGACGCTCCCCCGGGCGACGTCATGTGCACGCAGGTGTACGACGGGCCGCAGGTCGCGACCGTCGAGGGCACGGTCGGCGGCGTGCCGGTGAGCGCACGGTTCTCGCGCACCGACGGCTGCGAGATCGGCCGCTGGGACGCGCTGGCCCCGCTGCTCGGGAGCACCGGCGGCGCCTGAGCAGCGCGCCGCACGCCGGACCGCACGCACGGCGACGGCCGGGGTGCGCCGTCCACCCCGGCCGTCGTCATCCCCTGCTCAGGGCTCAGCGCGTCGCGTTCTTGACCTCGGCGGTGAACTGCTCGGCGGCCTGCTCGGGCGTGAGCCGGTCGAAGAGCACCTCCTGGTTGACGCGACGGATGATCGTGGCGACCTCGCCCGACCCGACGGGCGGGACCGGGACGCCGTCGACGATCTCGTCCTGCAGGTCCGTCAGGAAGTCGGCGGCCTGCTGGTCCACGGCGGAGAACTTCGGCTTGACCGCCTCGCGGACCTCGAGGTTCGCCGGGAGCCCACGGTCGGAGAGCAGGATCTCGCCGGCCTCCTCGCTGTTCACGAGGAAGTCGATGAACTGCGCCGCGGCCTGCGGGTGCTTCGAGTTCTTCGCGATCGAGTAGTACATCGCGGGCTTGAAGTACATGCCGGTGCGCTCGTGCTCCGACTCGCCGGGGAAGCGCAGGAGCGTGAGCTCACGCCCCGCCGCGGTCGAGATGGCGCCGAGCTGGTTGGTCCACCAGACGCCCATGGCGCCCGTCTGCGTGCCGAGCAGCGAGCCCTCGGGGCCCGCGGCGTCGACCTCGACCGACTTCGCGCCGTCGGGCTGGCCGCCCGCCTTGCGGATGTCGACCGACAGCTGCCACCACTCGGCGAGCAGCTCGTCGTCGTAGCCGACCTCGCCGTTCTCGTCGTAGAGGTTCTGGCCCTGCTGCCGCGCGTAGATCGAGAAGCCCGGCTCGTTGAACGCGTAGTCCTGCGTGCCGTAGACCGCCCCGCCGGTGTTCGCCGTGATCTTCGTGGCGATGTCGAGGTAGTCGTCCCACGTCCACGTCTTGTCGTCGGGCATCTCGACGCCCGCCGCCTCGAAGGCCGCCGGGTCGGCGAAGACCGCGTAGGCGTTGACGCCGGTCGGCACGCCGAACGTGCCGTCGTCGAACGACGCCGACTCGACGACCGAGGGGTCGATGTTCGACAGGTCGAGCGTGTCCTCGACCGTCGAGAGGTCGAGCAGGACGCCGCGCGTCGCGTAGTCGCGCAGGTACCGCTCCTCCTGCGTGATGACGTCGGGGGCGTCGTCGGCGGCGACGGACGTCGCGAGCTTGTCCCAGTAGCCGCCCCAGTCGGTGAAGTCGCCCTGCACCGTGATGTTGGGGTACTCCGCCTGGAACGCGTCGATGACCTGCTGCGTGAGCTGGTGGCGGGTGTCGGAGCCCCACCACGAGAAGCGGATCGTGACGGGCCCGGTCTCGGTGGGGGCCGAGGCGGGCTCGGAGGCTTCCGGCGTCGCCTCGCCCTGCCCGCACGCGGTGAGGGCGAGGGCCGCGACACCGAGCGCCGCGGCGAGCCGCACGCTGCGCCGCAGGTGCGGGCGGCGGGTCGTGAGAAGAGACATCGTGCTCCTTCGGTGGGGGTGAGGGCGGTACTCCGTGCGCACCGTCGCGCACGGTTCAGGGCCGAGCCGAGCGGTCACTTGATGCCCGTCGTGGCGATTCCCTTGACGAGGTACTTCTGACCGAAGAGGAAGACGAGGAACAGCGGGACGAGCGAGACGATCGACATCGCGAACATCGGGCCCCACGAGCTCTCGCCCGTGGCGTCGATGAAGCTGCGCAGCGCGATCGGGACCGTGTACATGTCCGGCTTGGTGAGGAAGATGAGCTGCCGGAAGAAGTCGTTCCAGGTCCAGATGAACGAGAAGATCGCGGTCGTCGCGAGGGCCGGCGTGGACAGCGGCAGCATGATCTGGAAGTAGATCCGGGCGTGCCCCGCGCCGTCGATCCGCGCGGCCTCGTCGAGCTCGCGGGGAAGGCCCCGGAAGAACTGGACCATGAGGAAGATGAAGAACGCGTCCGTCGCGAGCAGGTGCGGGACGATGATCGGCAGGAACGTGTTGATCCAGCCGAGCTCGGAGAACAGCACGTACTGCGGCACGATCACGACGTGGACCGGCAGCATGATCGACATCAGCATGATCGCGAACCAGAACTTGCGGCCCTTGAAGTTGAGCCGCGCGAACGCGTACGCGGCGGCCGAGCACGAGAGCAGGTTCCCGAGCAGGACCCCGAGCACGAGGATCGCCGAGTTCAGCAGGTAGTGGCTGAACGGGTGCGTGAGCGCGTTCCAGCCGACCGAGTAGTTGCTGAGGTCGATCGCGGACGGGATGAGGCCCGGCTCGCGGAAGATCAGCGCGCTCGGCTTGATCGAGCTCGCGATCATCCACAGCAGCGGGTACAGCATCACGAAGCCGAAGGCGACGAGGGCCGTGTGCTTGAGGGCCGACTTGGCGTGACCGACCCACGGGGAACGGCGCTTGCGGCTCGCGGTGGCGGCGGCGGAGGCGGCCTCGACCGCGGCCGTCCGGTGCAGGTCGTTGTGCACGACGGGGCGGTGGGCGGTGTCAGTCATTGTAGAAGACCCAGTACTTGGAGGCGATGAAGTTCAGGGCGGTCATGCCGGCGATGATGGCCAGGAGCAGCCACGCCATCGCGGACGCGTACCCCATGTCGAGCGCACCGAAACCGCGCTGGTAGAGGTACAGCGTGTAGAACATCGTGGAGTCCACCGGGCCACCGGTCCCGCCGCTGACGATGAACGCCTGCGTGAACGACTGGAACGCGCCGATGATCTGCAGCACGAGGTTGAAGAACACGATCGGGCTGAGCAGCGGGACGGTGATCGCGACGAACTGGCGCACCTTGCCCGCGCCGTCGATCGACGCCGCCTCGTAGTACATCTCGGGGATCTGGCGCAGGCCGGCGAGGAAGATGACCATCGGCGCGCCGAACGTCCACACGTTGAGGATCACGAGGGTGCCGAGCGCGTAGTCGGGGTGCGACACCCAGCCCTGGCCCTGGATCCCGAAGTACCCCAGCACCTGGTTGATGAGGCCGTCGGAGCCGAAGACCTGGCGCCACAGCAGCGCGATGGCGACGGAGCCGCCGAGCAGCGAGGGCAGGTAGTAGACGGACCGGTACAGCGCGAGGCCGCGCAGGCCGCGGTCGAGCACGAGCGCGAGGCCGAGGGCCGCGGCGAGCTGGAGCGGGATCGAGACGAACACGTAGGTGAACGTCACGCGCAGCGAGTTGTGCAGCCGGGTGTCCTCCAGCATGCGCTGGTAGTTCTCGAGGCCGATCCAGCTGGGGTCCTCGAGCAGGTTGTAGTCCGTGAAGGACAGGTAGAGCGACGCGAGGATCGGTCCCACGGTGATCACGGCGAGGCCGAGGAACCAGGGTGCGAGGAAGACGGCCGCCGCCTTGTTGTCGCCGCGCTCGGACGGGGCCATGGAGGCCGGTCCCTTCGTGCGGCGCAGGGAGCGGAGCTCGGTGATGGTCGCCACCGTCACCACCCCCTGCGGAGGCAGGTGCGGGTGGTGGACCCGTCCCTGCCTGTCGTGCCGTGCTGGACGTTCGTCATGCGCACTCCCGGTGGATCCTCATCGATGTCCCGAGCAGGGTGGAAAGCGCTCTCCGCTTTCTGGTAGTAGTTTGGTACCAGTCCGGAATGTGTGATGTCAACCACACGGCCGGGTGCCAGAGCAGTGCCACAGCAGGGGGACAGCCTGCTGACCAGCGACGACGCGAGCGGAGCCGAGCGTGCCAGAGACCGCGCCCACGATCGAGGGAGAGGGGCGCCCGCACGGGTCCCCACCTGCGCAGACGTCACCGCAGGAGCTCGCCGGACCCGACGGCGCCGCCGCGGCCGCCGCTTCCCGACCGGTCTCGGTGGCGCTCGTCGGGACCCACGGGCACGGCACATCACATCTTGGTCACGTTCGCTCGCTCGCCGACGCGGGGGTCCTCCGGCTCGCCGCCGTCGTCGACCCGCACCCGCTCGCGACGCCCGCCGAGGTCGCCGAGGGCGCGGCCCGCGGGCAGCGCCTCGCGTCCGCCGACGACGTGCCCGACGGCACCGTGTGGCACCCCGACCTCGCCGCGCTCCTCGCCGCGGGCGCGCCCGACGTCGTGATCCTGTGCACCCCGATCGACACGCACGCACCGCTCGCGACGGCCGCGCTCGAGGCCGGCTGCGACGTGCTCCTCGAGAAGCCGCCGACCGCGTCGCTCGCGGAGCTCGAGGAGCTCGTCGCGACGCAGGAGCGCACCGGACGGACCGTCCAGGTCGGCTTCCAGACCTACGGCTCGCACGCCGTCGCACGCGTCCGCGAGATCGTGGCGAGCGGCGAGGTCGGGACGGTCACGGGCGTCGGCGGTGTGGGGACGTGGGTCCGCCCGGACACGTACTGGACGCGCGCGCGGTGGGCCGGGCGCCGGACGGTCGACGGGCGCGCGGTGGTCGACGGCGTCGTGACCAATCCCCTGGCGCACGCGGTCGCGACCGCGCTGCTGCTCGCCGGCGCCTCCCGGGCGCAGGACGTCGCCTCGGTCGAGCTCGACCTCGCGCGCGCCAACCCGATCGAGGCCGACGACACGTCGAGCGTCCGGGTCACCACGACCGACGGGCTGCGGATCGCGCTCGGGCTCACGCTGTGCGCCGCCGCGCAGACCCCGCCGCACCTCGTGGTGCACGGCACCGCGGGGCGCGTCGTCCTGCACTACACGCGCGACGTGCTCGAGATCACCGGGCCGGGCGGCACCCGCACGGAGACGTGCGGGCGCGACGACCTGCTCGAGAACCTCCTGGCGCACCGCGCCGACCCCGCGGTGCCGCTGCACGCGCCGCTCGTCGCGACCGGGGCGTTCATGCGCGTGCTCGACGCGGTGCGCGCCGCACCCGACCCCGTGACGATCGGCCCCGCTCACGTCGACGACGTGACGGACGAGGCCGGCCGGCACCTCGTGGTGCGCGGCGTCGAGGAGCTGTGCGCCCAGGTCGCCGAGACGCTGCAGACGTTCGGTGAGCTCGGGGCGCCGTGGACGCGCGCGTCGACGAGCGGGGGTGCGGCATGACGGACTCCCCGGCGAACGGCCCCGCAGGCCCGGACGCGCCCGTGAAGGCACCGCCGTGGGACCCGACGCCCGCGTGGGGCGAGCACGGCGTGCTCGCGCGGCTCGAGGTCGCCGGCCGCGTCGTCGCCGAGTACGCGGACGGCTCGGGGGCACCCGCGTTCGACTCCCCGCGCCCGCACCTGCACCCCGTGCGGACCCCGGGCGGGGTCCTCGTGACCGACGCGGCGCCGCGGGACCACACGTGGCACGTGGGGCTCACCGTGGGCGTGCAGGACGTCGCGGGCAGCAACCTGTGGGGCGGGCGCACGTACGTGCGGGACGACGGCTACACGTGGCGCCACGACCACGGCGCCGTCCGCCACGACGCGTGGCCGCTCGAGGAGCCGAGCCTGCGCGTCGAGGCGCTGACGTGGCTCGACGCGCAGGGCGTGCCGGTGCTGAGCGAGACGCGGACCCTCCGCTGGGGTCCCGCCGGGGCGCTCGCCGCGGGCACGGGCTGGGTGCTCGAGCTCACGACCGTGCTCACGCTCGCCGCCGGACGCACCGGCCCCGTCGCGCTGGGCAGCCCCGGCTCGAACGGCCGCGTCGGCGGCGGGTACGGCGGCTTCTTCTGGCGGCTGCCCGCGTGCCTCGACGTCGACGTGCGCACGCCCCTGGGCCGCGGCGAGGACGCCGTGCACGGGTCGCGGCCGTCGCAGGGTGCGGCCTGGGTCGCGTGGTCGGCGCGGTCGCGCCCGGCGCCCGAGCCGGCAGCCCTGACCAGCGCGAGCGGCATCCCGCTCGGTGGGGTCTTCGGGCGCGACGGGTTCGGGCGCGTCGGCGCCGAAGGGTCCATCGAGGTCGCCGGGTTCGCCGACGGGACCGCGAGCGGCGTGGGCGACGGCCTCCTCAGCGCGCCCGGGCCTGCGGGCGACGCGGCCCGGGCCACCGACAGCGGGCCCTCCGCGGACGGCGACTTCACGGTCGCCCTCGCGCCCGCGCGGGGCCAGGACGCCGACGACCCGTGGTTCGTGCGGGTCGCCGACTACCCGGGGCTGGGCTCGGCCTGGGCGTGGGAGCAGCCCGCGCTCGTCGAGCCCGGGCAGCCGTTCACGCGGGGGCTGCGCTGCCTCGTCGCCGACGGCCGCCTCGCGGACACCGAGGTCGCGGCGGCGCTGCTCGGCACCGCGGCGGCCCGGTCCGCCGGGCCCGTCCCCACCGCCCGGACCCTCGCGCCGCCCGCCGGGCCCGCCGCCGGCTCCCGGGCCCCCCGCGCCGACCGCCCCACGCCCGACGCCCCGCCGACCCCCCAGGAGCAGCACCGATGAGCACCACCCTCCCCGAGCTCACGGACTGCGCGCTGGTCCTGCGGGCCGGTGACGACGTCGCCGTCGCGACCCGCGACCTGCAGTCGGGCACCGAGATCCGGCACGACGGCGCGCCGCTCGTGGTCCGGCAGAGCGTGCCGCGCGGGCACAAGCTCGCGGTCCGGGACGTCCCCGCCGGCGGACAGGTGCACAAGTACGGGCAGTCGATCGGCCTCGCGACCCGTGACATCGCGGTCGGCGACCACGTGCACACGCACAACCTCGGCATGGACGACGTCGCGCGCGACTACGAGTTCGGCACCGCGCGCGTGCGCCCCGCACCCTGGACCGGGCCGGTCCGCACGTTCCAGGGCTACCACCGCGCCGACGGCCGGGTCGGGACGCGCAACTACGTCGCGATCCTCACGTCGGTGAACTGCTCGGCGTCGTCCGCGCGCATGATCGCCGACCAGTTCCGCGGGCCGGTGCTCGAGGCCTACCCGCACGTCGACGGCGTCGTCGCGCTCACGCACACGACCGGCTGCGGACTCGTCGCGCAGAGCGAGGGCGCGCAGATCACGCTGCGCACCCTGCGCGGGTACGCGAACCACCCCAACGTGGCGGGTGTCCTGGTGCTCGGGCTCGGCTGCGAGATGCTGCCCGCCCAGTCGCTGCTCGACGGGCTCGACCTGCCCGCCGACAAGCCGGTGCGCACGCTCGTCATCCAGGAGACCGGCGGCATCCGGCGGACCGTCAGGGCGGGCGTCGAGGCGGTCCAGGACATGCTCCCCGAGATCGAGGCGCTGCGGCGCGCACCGGCGCCCGTCTCCGAGCTCGTGCTCGGCATGAACTGCGGCGGCAGCGACGGGTACTCGGGCATCACCGCGAACCCGGCGCTCGGCTACGCGTCCGACCTGCTCGTCGCGCACGGCGCCAGCACGATCCTCGCCGAGACCCCCGAGGTCTTCGGGGCCGAGCACCTGCTCACGCGCCGCGCGGTCAGCGAGGAGGTCGGCCGCAAGCTCCTCCGCCGCATCGACTGGTGGCAGACCTACGCGGCGCAGGGCGGCGGCTCGCTCGACAACAACCCCTCGCCCGGGAACAAGGCCGGCGGGCTGACGACGATCCTCGAGAAGTCGCTCGGGGCCGTCGCCAAGGGCGGCAGCGCCGAGCTCGCGGCCGTCTACGAGTACGCCGAGCCCGTGACCGCGAAGGGCTTCACGTTCATGGACACCCCGGGCTACGACCCGGTCTCCGTGACGGGCATCGTCGCGGGCGGCTCGACCGTCGTGGTCTTCACCACCGGGCGCGGGTCGGTGCTCGGGTGCAAGCCCACGCCGTCGATCAAGGTGTGCACCAACACC
The DNA here is from genome assembly GCF_047229345.1 of Cellulomonas jepli. NCBI lineage: Bacteria > Bacillati > Actinomycetota > Actinomycetes > Micrococcales > Cellulomonadaceae > Cellulomonas > Cellulomonas jepli. Next base: position 23,389 of record NZ_JBFTER010000006.1, read on the forward strand.
GAGACGTACGACCGGATGTCCGAGGACATGGACCTGAACGCGGGGCGCATCGTCGACGGCGAGGCGACGGTCCAGCAGGTCGGCGAGGAGATCTTCGAGAAGATCATCGCCGTCGCGTCGGGCGAGCAGACCGTCTCCGAGGAGCTCGACCTCGGGCAGGACGAGTTCGTGCCGTGGCAGCTCGGGACGGTGACGTGACGCGCTGAGCGACCGCGACCGCGGCGGTCCGGAGGCGGTCCGGAGCGCCCCGGCCCCGCGCACGGGTGTGCCCGTAGAGGTGTGGGACGCGCCCCGCACACCCCCGGGAGGGACGAGGGCCCCGAACGGTGCGAGCATGGAACCGTTCGGTCCGACGACGCATCGAGCGGGCGGGGGTTCCCGTGTCCAGTCGCATGCCCACGATCGCGGCCGGTCGCGGCCGCACGCAGGACGTCGCCCGGAGCCCGGCATGATCACGACCCACCCGGAGCGGACCTTCCGGCACGACCTCGTCCTGCACGACGGGACCGACGACCTCGTCCGGCTGATGGCGCCGTTCCTGCGCGAGGGGGCTGCCGCCGGCGAACGGACCGTCGTGCTCGGGCGCCCGGACGTCGTCGACGCGCTGCTCGCCGCGGTGCCCGAGGTCACCGACGCCCTCGCCCTGCGCGAGCAGGACCACGAGCGGTTCGCCGGCCGCGACCTGCACCGCGCGCAGCAGCTCCTGGCCCGGCTCGACAGCGAGGGGACCACGGTCCGGATCGTCAACCAGATGCCCGTCGCGACCACCCCGGAGCAGTGGCACGAGTGGCGGCGGTACGAGGCGGCCGCGAACGTCGTCCTCGCTCCCTACCGGGCGTGGGGCAAGTGCGCGCACGACGCGCGCACGATCGACCCGGGCATGCTGGAGGACCTGCGGGCGACGCACGCCCACGTCGAGGACGCCCACAGCGGGGGCCCGAACGCCGACTTCGACGAGGCGGGGACGCGCACCCGCACCTTCTTCGAGGTCCCGGCGCACCCCACGGAGGCCTCGCCCCCGACGCTCGCGCTCGTCGACCCGTCGTCCGCGGACGCCCGCCGCGCGGTGCGCGACCTCGCGCTGCGGGCCGGGCTGCCCGAGACCGCCCAGGAGACCGTCATCCTGGCCACGAGCGAGGCCGTCGAGAACGCGTGGACGCACGGACGGGCTCCCGTGCTGGTGCGGGGCTGGCTCGACCGCCCGGGGCGCGTCACCGTCGCCGTGAGCGACACGGGCCCGGGCCCGCACCCGCTCGTCGGCCTGCTGCCCGCGTCGCCCGGCAGCCCGTACGACCGTGGCGGGATGTGGATGGTCCAGGTGCTCCTGCGCGACGTCCACCACCGCACGGGGCCGGGCGGCTACACGGTGACGTTCAGCGTCGACGACGACCCCGTCGCGCCCCCGAGAGCCTGAGCGCACCGCCCCCCGTCCTGGCGGCGGTGCGCTCCCCCGCCTCAGTCGAGCACGTACCGCGCGAGGTGCTCCCCGGTGAGCGTCGAGCGCGCGGCGACGAGGTCGGCCGGCGTGCCCTCGAACACGATCTGCCCGCCGTCGTGGCCCGCTCCCGGCCCCACGTCGATGATCCAGTCGGCGCGGGCCATGACGGCCTGGCTGTGCTCGATCACGATCACGGACTTCCCGGACTCGACGAGCCGGTCGAGCAGCCCGAGCAGCTGCTCGACGTCCGCGAGGTGCAGGCCGGTCGTCGGCTCGTCGAGCACGTACACCCCGCCCTTCTCCGACATGTGCGTCGCGAGCTTGAGCCGCTGCCGCTCGCCGCCGGACAGCGTCGTGAGGGGCTGCCCGAGGCTGAGGTAGCCGAGCCCGACGTCGGCGAGCCGGTCGAGGATCGCGTGCGCCGCGGGCGTCCTCGCCTCCCCGGCGCCGAAGAACTCCTCGGCCTCGGTCACGGACATCGCGAGCACCTCGCTGATGTCCTTGCCGCCCAGGTGGTACTCGAGCACCGAGGCCTGGAACCGCTTGCCCTGGCACTCCTCGCACGTCGTCGCGACGCCGGCCATCATCGCCAGGTCGGTGTAGATCACGCCCGCGCCGTTGCACGTGGGGCACGCGCCCGCGGAGTTCGCGCTGAACAGCGCCGGCTTGACCCCGTTGGCCTTGGCGAACGCCTTGCGGATCGGCTCGAGCAGCCCCGTGTACGTCGCGGGGTTGCTGCGCCGGGAGCCGCGGATCGGCACCTGGTCGATCGACACGACCTCCGCCCCGCGCGGGATCGAGCCGTGCACGAGCGAGCTCTTGCCCGAGCCGGCCACGCCCGTGACGACGACGAGCACGCCGAGCGGGATGTCGACGTCGACGCCGCGCAGGTTGTGCGTCCTCGCACCCCGGATCTCCAGCGCCCCCGTGGGCGTGCGCACGGAGTCCTTGAGCGTCGCGCGGTAGCCGAGGTGGCGGCCCGTGAGCGTGTCGCTCGCGCGCAGCCCCTCGACGCTCCCCTCGAAGCAGATCGTCCCGCCCGCGGTGCCGGCCTCGGGCCCGAGGTCGACGACGTGGTCCGCGATCTCGATGGTCTCGGGCTCGTGCTCGACGACGAGCACCGTGTTGCCCTTGTCCCGCAGGCGCCGCAGCAGGTCGTTCATGCTCTGGACGTCGTGCGGGTGCAGGCCCGTGGTCGGCTCGTCGAACACGTACGTGATGTCGGTCAGGGACGACCCGAGGTGCCGGACCATCTTGGTGCGCTGCGCCTCGCCGCCCGAGAGCGTGCCGGACGACCGGTCGAGCGAGAGGTAGCCGAGGCCGATCTCGACGAACGAGTCGAGGGTGTCGCGCAGCGTCTCGAGCACCGGGGCCACCGACGGCTCGTCGAGGCTGCGCACCCACTGCGCGAGGTCGCTGATCTGCATCGCGCACGCGTCGGCGATGCTGACCCCGCCGATCTTCGAGGAGCGCGCGCCCTCGTTGAGCCGCGTCCCGTCGCAGTCGGGGCACGTCGTGAACGTGACCGCGCGGTCCACGAAGGCCCGGATGTGCGGCTGCATCGCGTCCTTGTCCTTCGCGAGCAGCGACTTCTGGATCTTCGGGATCACGCCCTCGTAGGTGAGGTTGATGTTGTCGACCTTGATCTTGACCGGCTCCTTGTAGAGCAGGTCGTGCAGCTCGGCCTCGGTGAACTGCCCGACGGGCTTGTCGGCGTCGAAGAAGCCCGACTGGCTGAAGATCCGGCCGTACCAGCCGTCGACGCTGTACCCGGGGATCGTGAGCGCGCCCTCGTTGAGCGACTTCGACGCGTCGAACAGCGCCGTGAGGTCGAAGTCGGTGACCTTGCCGATGCCCTCGCAGCGCGGGCACATGCCGCCCGTGATCCGGAACTCGCGGCGCTCCTTGGTGGTCGTGCCGCCCTTCTCGTACGTGACCGCCCCGGCGCCGCTGACCGACGCGACGTTGAACGAGAACGCCTGCGACGAGCCGACGTGCGGCTGCCCGAGGCGGCTGAACACGATCCGCAGCATCGCGTTCGCGTCGGTCGCGGTGCCGACGGTCGAGCGGGGGTTGGCGCCCATCCGCTCCTGGTCGACGATGATCGCCGTCGTCAGGCCCTCGAGGACGTCCACGTCCGGGCGCGCGAGCGTCGGCATGAAGCCCTGCACGAACGCGCTGTAGGTCTCGTTGATCATGCGCTGCGACTCGGCGGCGATCGTGCCGAACACGAGCGAGCTCTTGCCCGAGCCGGAGACGCCCGTGAAGACCGTGAGCCGGCGCTTCGGGATCTCGACGCTGACGTCCTTGAGGTTGTTCTCGCGCGCGCCGTGCACGCGGAGGAGGTCGTGCGCGTCGGCGACGTGCCGCGTGCTCGGCTGCGTGGACTGCTCGGTCGTGGACGGCTCGGTCTCGGTGCTCGTGGCCATGAGGGGAGGTCTCCGTCGGTGAGGGCTGACCGGCTGGCGGCAGGGCGGGTGGAGAGGGTCCACGCTAGCGAGGCGGGCCCACACGGGAAGACCCCCGGCGCGGCCGGAACTCAGCGATGCGGGAACCCAGCGCTGCGGGAACCCAGCGCTGCCGGGGATCGGCGCGGACCGCTGTGGCACGCTGGGGCGGTGCTGATCGAGGACCTCGTCCGGCTGCGCCGCGCGCGCGACACGATGGACCGCGACTACGCGCAGCCGCTCGACGTCCCGGCCCTCGCGCGCGTCGCGCTCATGTCGGCCGGCCACTTCTCGCGGAGCTTCCGCGAGGCCTACGGCGAGACTCCCTACGCGTACCTGATGACGCGCCGGATCGAGCGCGCGAAGGCCCTGCTGCGGCGCGGCGACCTCTCGGTCACCGAGGTCTGCATGGCGGTCGGCTGCACGTCGCTCGGGTCGTTCAGCTCGCGGTTCACCGAGCTCGTCGGCGAGAGCCCGAGCGCCTACCGGGCCCGGGTGCACGACGACGCGCCGATCCCCGCGTGCGTCACGAAGGTCGCCACGCGACCGGTCAGGAACGGAGAAGCGCGGCCCGCACCGCCGCCCCTAGCGTGAGGCGCATGGACATCTCCCTCGCCTCCTGCTTCATCGCCGTCGACGACTTCGACAAGGCGCTCGTCTTCTACCGCGACGTCCTCGGGCTCGAGGTCCGCAACGACGTCGGCTTCGAGAACATGCGGTGGATCACCGTCGGCTCGCCCTCGCTGCCCGACGTGGACATCGTGCTCGAGCCGGCGCTCGCGGACCCCAACGCCTCGGCCGCCGACAAGCAGGCCGCCGCCGAGCTGCTCGCCAAGGGGATGCTGCGCGGCGTCATCTTCCGCACCGACGACGTGGACGAGACGTTCGAGCGCATCCGCGCGGCGGGCGCCGAGGTCCTCCAGGAGCCGTTCGACCAGCCCTACGGGGTGCGCGACTGCGCGTTCCGCGACCCCGCGGGGAACATGCTGCGGTTCAACCAGCCGCGCGCCTGACCCGCAACGCCTACCGATCGGTCGCCTCGCCCTGAGGCTCGTGCTAGCGTCCCGGCGGCGCTCGGGGACGAGCCCGGCGCCTCGATGAGGAGGTCTGGACCGTGCGACGTCTCGGCAGGTGGGTTGCTGCTCTCACGTGTGTCCCTGCGGCGGTGATCGGGCTGGGTGCGCTGCCCGCCGCGGCCGCCTCCAACGACGTCGTGCTCGCGCGCGCGGGCGAGTGGAAGGCGTACGCGTACCTCGACATGTCGGCCCGGAAGGTGTGCGTCCGGGTCTACAACTCGGGCGCGGGCGCGCTCGCCGGGGTGCACTACGAGGCCTGGGACAACGGGGCCGACGCGTCCGCCTGGGACACCGGGGGCGACAACGCGAACTCGTGCGCGTCGATCCCCGCGAGCTACACGCGCGGCGAGACGGTCAACGTCTACCTGAGCTTCGAGGGCGGCGGCGGCTGGAGCGACTACCGCTACGTCACCGGGATGGTGCTGCAGTAGCACCCGAGCGGCCCTGCGCCGGGGTCGAGCCCGTGGGCCCGACCCCGGCGTGCTGCCCGGCCCGTACGCGCGGAGGGGTCAGCGGAAGTGCGCGCCGCCGTTCACGTCGAGGATCGCCCCGGTGATGAAGCCCGCGGCGCCGGACGCGAGGTAGACGACCGCCCCGGCGACGTCGTCCGGCACGCCGGCACGCTTGACGGCCGTCGACGCCACCGCGGCGCGCTGCGCCGGCTCCGGGGTGTGCGTCGCGTGGAACGGCGTCGCGGTGATGAAGCCCGGGGCGATCGCGTTGACGGTGATCTGACGCGGGCCCAGCTCGCGGGCGAGCCCGCGCGTGAACCCGTCCATCGCGGCCTTCGCGGTCGCGTACGCCACGGCGCCGGTGCCGCCGCCGTCCTGCGCGGCGAGCGAGCTGATCATGACGACGCGGCCGCCGTCGGGCATGAACGGCAGCACCGCGCGCGTCGCGTAGAACGCGCTCGACACGTTGAGGTCGAGGACCTGGTGCCAGTGCTGGTCGTCCATCTGGTGCACGAGCTGCCGGTCGACGAGCCCGCCCGCGTTGTTCACGAGGATGTCGATCCCGCCGCCGAGCACCTCCGCGGCCTTCGCGACGACGTGGTCGACGTCCCAGCTGTGCCGCGCGTCGAGCTGGAACGACTCGCTCGTGCGGCCGAGGCCCTCGATCGTCTCCACGACGGGCGCGGGGTCGTGCGCGAGGTGCGTGACCGCGACGTCGGCGCCGGCCCGGGCGAGCGCGAGCGCGATCGCCTTCCCGATGCCGGCCGCGCCGCCGGTGACCAGCGCGCGACGACCCTCGAGGTTGTCCATCCCCACTCCTTGGGCTCACCGGAGCCGCGGGGCGCCTGCGCCGGGGCGGCGGCAGGGCACGCCGAGGTCACCGGCCGTGCAGACACGGGTTGTCGGCGCGGTGCACGTCGTCGCCGGGGAGGCCGGTCGACGGCGCTGCGGCCGTCGTCGTGCCACCGGGCGCCACGTGCGGGGGGCGCGCCGTGGCCGCACGGTAGCCGTCCGCGGGCTCGGGGGTCTACTCCCCCGATCGAGGGCTCGGGTAGGACGCGAGCGGGAGGCGGTACGCGAGGTCGACGGCGGTCTCGACGGCCTCGTCGAGGTCGAGCCGGTGCTCCGCGACGAGGCGCGCCAGGTGCCCCGCATCGATGCGGCGCGCGAGGTCGTGGCGCGCAGGGATCGAGAAGAAGGCGCGCGTGTCGTCAACGAACCCGGTCGTGTTGTAGAAGCCCGCGCTGTCCGTGACGGCCTCGCGGAACCGGCGCATGCCGTCGGGCGTGTCGAGGAACCACCACGGCGCCCCGAGCCGCATCGCCGGGTAGACGCCGGCCAGCGGCGCGAGCTCGCGCGAGTACGTGTCCTCGTCGACCGTGAACACGATGAGCCGGAGGCCCGGGTGGTGCCCGAACGCGGTGAGCAGCGGGCGCAGCGCGTGCGTGAACTCGGTCGGCACCGGGATGTCGTAGCCGACGTCGGGCCCGCGTGCCGCGAAGACGGCGGGGTCGTGGTCGCGCAGGACGCCGGGGTGGAGCTGCATCACGAGGCCGTCCTCGGACGACATCCGCGCCATCTCGAACAGCATGTGCCCGCTGAACGCCTCGGCCTCGGGCGCCTCGACCTCGCCGCGCACCGCGGCGGCGAAGATCCGCTCCGCGTCGGCGACGGGCAGCGGGGAGGTGTCGCCGCGCAGGTGCCCGTGGTCGGTCGCGCGCGCGCCGGCCGCGACGAACGCCGCACGGCGCTGCTCGAGCGCGCGCAGGTACCCGGTGTAGGTCGTGGCGTCGATCCCGGAGCGCTCCGAGAGCAGGTCGAGGTCGGTGCGCCACGTCGGGCGGTCGAGGTGCAGCAGGGCGTCCGGGCGGAACGTCGGGACGATGCGCTCGCCCCAGCCGCGGCCCGCGAGCGCCGCGTGGTCCACGAGGGTCGCGGTCGCCGGGTCGGTGGTCGCGAGGACCTCGATGCGGAACTGGTCGACGAGCGCGAGCGGGCGCATCCGCGGCTCGGCGAGGCGCTCGCTGATCGCGTCGTAGAGGCGGTCGGCCGACTCCGCGGACGGGCGCTCGGTGAGCCCGAGGACGCCCGCGAGCACGTGCTCGAGCCAGAACCGCGTCGGGGTCCCGCGGTACAGGTGCCAGTGGGAGGCGAACGTGCGCCAGATCGCGCGGGGGTCGGCCTCGACCGGGCGGCCGTCGCGGCGCGGGACGCCGAGCGCGTCGTGCGGGACGCCCTGCGAGACGAGCATCCGCACGAGGTAGTGGTCGGGGACGACGAACAGCTCGGCAGGGTTGCCGAACGGCTCGTCGGCGTTGAGCAGGGCCGCGTCGACGTGGCCGTGCATCGACACGATCGGCAGGTCGACGGTCGCCGCCAGGATCTCGCGGGCGAGCGCGCGGGTCGTGGGGTCCGCGGGCAGGGCGCGGTCGGGGTGCAGCGTCCAGCCCGTGGGCCGGGCGGGGGTCTCGGGGGTCACGGTCTCTCCCTGTGCCGGGCGTGCGGGCGGTCCTCGGTGACTCACACTGCATCGCCGTGCAATCGTTTGCGTCGACGTTAGCGCCGATCCGGAGCCCGGACAACGCCACAGCGAGACGGTCGTTGCACGCGGCCACCGGCTCGTGGTGCAATCGCATCCATGACGGCACCGGTGACGCTGCGCGACGTCGCGCGGGCTGCGGGCGTCTCCCCCGCGACGGCCTCCCGCGCGCTCGCGGCCTCGGGCTCGACCTCGACCGACCGCCGCGCGCAGGTGCACCGCGCCGCCCGCGAGCTCGGCTACCGGCCCAACCGCGCGGCGCGCGAGCTCATCACCGGGCGCACCGGCAACCTGTGCCTCGTCGTCCCCGACCTCGAGAACCCGTTCTTCGCGGCGGTCGCCAAGGCCGTGCAGTCCCGGGCGCGCGCCGCGGGCTACGCGGTGTTCGTCGCGGACTCCGAGGAGGACCCGCACCTCGAGACCGAGCTCGTGACGCAGCTCGGCGCGCAGGCCGACGGCGTGATCCTGTGCGCGCCGCGCATGAGCGAGACCGCCCTGACCCGGCTCAGCGCGGGGCGCTCCGTCGTGCTCGTGAACCGCGAGGCGCCCGGCGTCGCGTCGGTCGTGGTGGACAACGTCGACGGCGTGCGCCAGGCGGCCGCGCACGTGCACGCCCTGGGCCACCGCCGGGTCGCGTGGGCGGGCGGGCCGGCCGACTCGTGGTCGGACCGCGAGCGCCACGCCGGCCTGCTCCGCGCGGCCGAGCGGCTCCCCGGCCTCGAGGTCGTGGACCTCGGCCACTTCGCCCCCGTGTTCGCGGGCGGCGTCGCCGCGGCCGACCTCGTCGCGGCCTCGCGGGCGACCGCGGTGCTCGCGCACAACGACCTCATGGCGCTCGGGATCCTCGACCGGCTGCGCTCGCGCGGCACCGCCGTGCCGGGCGGGGTCTCGGTCGTCGGCTACGACGACGTGCCCGCCGCGACGCTCGTCTCGCCTGCGCTCACCACGGTGGCCGTGCCGTTCGGGCGCCTCGGCCGGGCCGCGGTCGACACCCTGCTCGGCCTCGGCACCGTCGCCGGCACCGGTCGTCGCACCGGCGCCGCGCCGGGGCGGGCAGCATCGACCGCAGGTCCCGGCTCCGCCGCCCCTGCTGCGCCCGACCGTGACGCGCCCGCCCCCGACGCGGCCGACCCCACCGCGCCCGGGCACCGGCTCGCCGTCGAGCTCGTCGTCCGCAGCTCGACCGACACCGCCCCTGGAGGCGCACCGTGACCACGACCCCCACCGACGCGGCCCCGGCCGACGCCGCCGCCGACGCCCCGCGGCTCTCCCTCGCGACCCTCGACGCCGCCGCGGCGGCGCACGCCGGGGCGCCCACGTGGAACCCGCCTGCGGTCGACCCGCGCGCGGTCGAGGTCGGGATCGTGCACCTCGGGCTCGGCGCGTTCCACCGCGCGCACCAGGCCGTGCACACCGAGGACGCCGCCGCCGCGACCGGGGAGACGCGCTGGGGCATCCTCGGCGTCACTCAGCGCAGCGCGCGTGTCGCCGAGCAGCTCGCGCCGCAGGACGGGCTCTACGGCGTGCTCACGAAGGGCCGCGACACGACGTCGCTGCGGGTGATCGGCTCGCTGCGCGGCGTCGCGTTCCCCGGCACGCACACCCCCGAGGTGCTCGACCGGCTGGCCGCGCCGACGACGCACGTCGTCTCGCTGACCGTGACCGAGAAGGGCTACCGCCGCGCACCGGGCGGCGGACCCGACCTGGACGACGCCGGCACGCAGGCGGACCTCACGGCGCTGGCGGCCGAGCTCGGGGCTCCGGGCGCAGGTGGGCCGGACGCGCGCCCGGCCGCGACGTCGGTGGGCCTGCTCGTGCGCGGGCTCGCCCGCCGGCACGCGACGTCGGGCGCGCCCGTCACGGTCGTGTGCTGCGACAACATGGTGGACAACGGGGCCCAGGTGCGCCGCCTCGTGACCGGGCTGCTCGACGCGGTCCCCGGCGCGGAGGCGCTGCGCGCGTGGGTCGAGGAGTCGGTGCGGTTCCCCGGGACGATGGTCGACCGCATCGTCCCCGCGACGACCGAGGAGCACCGGGTGCAGGCGCGCGCGGTCCTGGGGCTGCGCGACGAGGGGCTCGTCGTCGGGGAGCCGTTCACGCAGTGGGTGGTCGAGGACGACTTCGCCGGCCCGCGCCCGGCGTGGGAGCGTGCCGGTGCGACGCTGACCGGCGACGTCGCGCCGTACGAGCGCGCGAAGCTCCGGGTGCTCAACGCGACGCACTCGACGCTCGCGTACCTCGGGGCGCTGCACGGCTACCGGACCATCGCGGAGGCCGTCCAGGACCCAGCGCTCGAGCAGGTCGCGCGCGCGCTGATCGACGAGGACGTGCTGCCGACGCTCACGCCGCCCGACGGCCTCGACCTGCCCACCTACCGCGACTCGGTGCTCGAGCGGTTCGCGAACCCGAACACGGGGCACACGACGATCCAGGTCGCGATGGACGGCTCGCAGAAGCTGCCGTTCCGGCTGCTCGCGACGGCCGCGGACCGGCTCGCCGCCGGGGCGGTCCCGCACGCGGTGGCCCGGGCGGTCGCGGCGTGGGTCGTGTTCGTGCGGCGCGGCACGTCCGTGACCGGCGACGTGCTGCCGCTCGACGACCCGCTCGCCGACGTGCTGCGCGCCGCGGCAGCAGGCCCGGAGGACGGGCTCGCGGACCGGATGCTCGACCTCCGCGCGGTGTTCCCGGCCGAGGTCGGGGACTCCCCCGAGATGCGGGCGGCCGTGCGCGCCGCGGTGCGCGAGCTGCTCGCGGACGTCCGCGAGGCCTGACCCCGGCCGACCGGGAGCCGCCGCGCCGAGCACGGCTCCCGGTCGACCGGGGTGCGCCGGTCGGTCACCCGGCCCCACCGCGGTCGTCGCGGTGCGGCCGTCGCGCCGGGATCAGGGGCAGCTGCTCGTGCTCTGGTCCTGGACGATCGCGCGGCTGCCGTTCTCGACCTTGACGTAGGTGTTCGACGTGCCGCGGCGGTCGTAGCGCACGGTCCAGTCCTTGCCGTACCAGTTGATGAAGCGGATCTTGTAGCACCAGCCGCCGTCGACCTGGACGACGTCCCAGTCCTCGTTGGTGGGCGTCTGGCCGCCGTTGTACAGCGTGAGCGAGGCCCCGCTCACGCACGTCGTGCTCGCGGTCCCGGTGGTGCCGGTCGAGCACGTCCAGTTGCGCCGCGCCGTGATGGTCAGCGCGTCGGCGTTCTCGACGTGCGAGCACCCGCTCCAGGCGCTGCACGTGGTGCCCGCCTGCGCGGCGCCCGCGGGCACCACGACGGTGAGCGCCATCACGGCGACGACGGTGGCGACGATGCGCCCGAACCCCTGCTTCCCGTTCATCTCTCTCCCCTGCTCGTATCCGGACGGGTGCGCCGGCACAGCCACGAGCGGCGCCGACGCACAGCCGGGACGGTAGCGAGGAGCGCGGGCAGCGGGTGTCGGCGCGGTGGCGACGTGCCCCATCGGGCAACGCGGCGGCCCCTGACCTCGCGTGCGGCACGCCGGGAGCGCGACCTTGACGACGACGTTCCGCGCGCCCTATCGTGGAAAGCGCATTCCCGCGCCTACCCCACTCGGAGAGACAATGACGTCCCGCACGCTCCGCATCGCGATGAACGGCATCACCGGTCGCATGGGCTACCGGCAGCACCTGGTCCGCTCGATCCTCGCGATCCGCGACGCAGGCGGCGTCGTGCTCGAGGACGGGTCGGTCGTGCAGGTCGAGCCCGTGCTCGTCGGGCGCAACGAGGGCAAGGTCCGCGAGCTCGCGGCGCGCCACGGCGTCGCCGAGTGGAGCACCGACGTCGACACGCTGCTCGCCGACCCGACGATCGACATCTACTTCGACGCCCAGGTGACGTCGCGCCGGTACGCCGCGCTGACCGCGGCGATGAAGCAGGGCAAGCACATCTTCACCGAGAAGCCGACCGCCGAGACGCTCACCGAGGCCGTCGAGCTCGCGCGCGTGGCCAGGGACGCAGGCGTCACCGCGGGCGTCGTCCACGACAAGCTCTACCTGCCCGGCCTCGTGAAGCTGCGTCGGCTCGTCGACGAGGGCTTCTTCGGGCGGATCCTGTCGCTGCGCGGGGAGTTCGGCTACTGGGTCTTCGAGGGCGAGCACCAGCCCGCGCAGCGCCCGAGCTGGAACTACCGCAAGGAGGACGGCGGTGGCATGACCACCGACATGTTCTGCCACTGGAACTACGTCCTCGAGGGCCTGCTCGGCTCCGTCAAGGCCGTCACCGCGAAGACCGTCACGCACATCCCGACCCGCTGGGACGAGAAGGGCCGCCCCTACTCGGCCACCGCCGACGACGCCGCGTACGGCATCTTCGAGGTCGAGGGCCCCGCGGGCGAGGAGATCGTCGCGCAGATCAACTCGTCCTGGGCCGTGCGCGTGTACCGCGACGAGCTCGTCGAGTTCCAGGTCGACGGCACCGAGGGCTCGGCCGTCGCGGGGCTCAACCGCTGCGTCGCCCAGCAGCGCGCGCACACCCCCAAGCCCGTCTGGAACCCCGACCTGCCCGTCACCGAGTCCTACCGCGACCAGTGGCTCGAGGTCCCCGCGAACGCCGACCTGGACAACGGTTTCAAGCTGCAGTGGGAGGAGTTCCTGCGCGACGTCGTCGCCGGGCGCGAGCACCGCTTCGGGCTGCTCTCGGCCGCGCGCGGCGTGCAGCTCGCCGAGCTCGGGCTGCAGTCCTCGGCCGAGGGCCGTCGCCTCGAGATCCCCGAGATCGCGCTGTGACGACCGGGTCCCCCGACCTGGCCCGGCTCTCGCTCAACACCGCGACGACCAAGGCGTGGGACCTGCGCGAGGCCGTCGACGGCGCCGCGCGCGCCGGGCTGCCGGCCGTCGGGCTGTGGCGTGACCGCGTGCAGGAGGTCGGTGCGCCGCTGGCCGCGAAGATCGTGTCCGACGCCGGGCTGCGCGTGTCGTCGCTGTGCCGCGGGGGCTTCCTGACCGCGTCCGACGACGCCGGGATCGCCGCGGCGCTCGCGGACAACCGGGCCGCGGTCGTCGAGGCGGCGACGCTGGGGACCCGCGAGCTCGTGTTCGTCGTCGGCGGGCTGCCCGCCGCGTCGGCGCCCGGCGGACCGGCCCTGCCGTACCCGGGATCGGGTGGCGCGGCACCGACGGCGGCGTCCGACGCGTCGGGCACCGCCGCGGGGACCGACCCCGCGCGCGACCTCGTCGCGACCCGCGCCCGCGTGGCCGACCGCATCGCCGACCTCGTGCCGTTCGCGGCCGAGCACGGCGTGCGGATCGTGCTCGAGCCGCTGCACCCGATCTTCGCGGCGGACCGCGCGGTGATCTCGACGCTGGGCCAGGCGCTCGACCTCGCGGCGCCGTTCCCGGCCGAGACGGTCGGGGTCGTCGTCGACACGTACCACGTGTGGTGGGACCCGGACCTCGAGCGGCAGATCGCCCGCGCGGGCGCCGAGGGCCGGCTCGCGGGCTACCAGGTGTGCGACTGGGTCCTCCCGCTCGCCGCCGACGCGCTGCTCTCCCGCGGCCACGTCGGCGACGGGTACGTGGACTTCGCGACGATCACCCGCTGGGTCGCCGCCGCCGGGTACACCGGGGACGTCGAGGTCGAGATCTTCCGGCAGGAGATCTGGGACGCCCCCGGCGACGAGACCGTCGCGACGCTGGCCGACCGCTACGCCCGGCACGTGCTGCCGCACCTCTGACGCGGAGCGCACCGCACAGCGCCACCGGCTCTACGCGCAGAGCCACCAGCCCGCCGTCCCGGTCGCACCGAGACGCAGCGGCGCCGAGACGCAGCGGTGCCGGGACGGCGGCCCGCACCCGTCCCTCGCAGGAGCGGACGCGGGCCGGCGCGTCACACGGTGGCGGACGCGGGCCGGCGCGTCACACGGAGGCGGTCTCGCCCCGGTGCGGGACCCGCAGCCGGTCACCAGCGCCCGCCGCGTCGAAGGTCTCGACGAGCAGCGCGAGCGGCTCGCTGAAGTGCGCCCAGTCCTCGGTGTGCACGGGGACGACGAGCGCGTCCGGCCACAGCCGCGCGACCGCGAGCGCGCGCTCCGCGTCGAGCGTGAGCGGCTCACCGGGGAACCCGTCGGTCTGCGCGGACCCGGCGAACAGCACCGCCAGCGTGACGTCGGGGACGCGCCGGGCGATGTCCGCGGCGAGCTCGACGGACGCGTTGTCACCGGACACGTAGACCGTCGGCTCGCCGTCGGCGCGCAGGACGAAGCCGGTGACCGGGCCCGTGAACGGCTCGCAGCCCTCGGGCCCGTGCCGGGCGGGCACGGCGGTCACGACGACGTCCCCGGCAGGCCCGGCGAGCGTGACGTCCTCCCACGGCTCGAGGCCGCGCACGGCCGGCACCTCGGTGAGCCGGGTCGCCGCGGCCGGGGTCGTCAGCACGCTCCCGGCGGAGGGGAGCAGCGCACGGCCGGACGCGTCGAGGTTGTCGGCGTGCTCGTCGTGGGACAGCAGGACGACGTCGACGGGCCCGAGCGCGGCGGCGTCGACCGCGGGGCCGCGGAGCTTGGTGAGCGTCGCGCCCGGCGACGGGTAGGTGCCCGGCTCGTCGAACGTGGGGTCGGTGAGGAACGTCAGGCCGGCGTAGGTCAGGCGCAGGGTCGGGCCGCCGACGAGCGTCGTGGTCGGCCGCGCACGCTCCGGTGCGGCGGTCGCCGGTGTCGCGGGGGTCGGCGAGGGGGATGTCGGGGCACTGGTCGTGGCTGCGGGGTCGAGGTCCATGCCGCCACCCTGCCCCGCACCGGCGGGTCCGCGGCAGTGGCCCGCGGGCACATGGTCGATAGGATCGGGCCATGCCGCACGACGTCGCCGTCCTCGCGTTCGAGGGCATCAGCCCGTTCCACCTCGCCGTGCCGACCACGGTGCTCGGCAACGAGGCGCTGGCCGCGCGCGGGCTCCCCTACCGCGTGCGCGTCGCGGCGCAGCGACCCGGGACGCTCACCACGAGCGCGGGCTACGACCTGACCGTCCGCCACGGCCTCGAGCTGCTCGCCGAGGCGGACACGGTCGTCGTCCCGAGCTGGACGCGCGGCACCCCGCCCGACGCGGAGCTCGTCGCCGCCCTCCGCGCGGCGCACGCCAGGGGCGCACGGCTCGTCGGGCTCTGCCTCGGGAGCTTCGCGATCGCCGCGACCGGGCTCGTCGACGGGCGCGAGGTCGCGACGCACTGGGAGGCCGCCGACGAGCTCGCCCGCGCCCACCCCGCGGTGCGCGTGCGCTCCGACGCGCTGTGGTGCGACCTCGGGGACGTCGTCACATCGGCGGGCGTCGCCGCGGCGCTCGACACGTGCCTGCACCTGGTGCGCACCGACCACGGCGCCCTCGTCGCGAGCGCCGTCGCGCGTGCGCTCGTCCTGGCGCCCCACCGCTCGGGCTCGCAGGCCCAGTTCATCGAGGCGCCCGTGCCGGCGACGCAGGACGACGACCCGCTGGGCGCGGCGATGTCGTGGGCGCTGGCCCGCCTCGGCACCGACGACGTCGACCTCGACGCGTGGGCGCGCGCCGCGACGATGTCCCGACGGACGTTCACCCGCCGGTTCCGCGAGCGCACCGGCACGAGCCCGCAGCAGTGGCTCCTCGACCAGCGGCTCGACCGCGCGCGCGTGCTCCTGGAGGCCACGGACGAGACGGTCGAGCGCGTGGCGCAGCGCTGCGGGTTCGGGGGCGCGGCGTCGCTGCGCCAGCACTTCCGGGCGCGGTTCGGCGTGAGCCCGGGGGGCCACCGGGCGGCGTTCCGCCCTGCGGGGGCCGTCGGCGTCGCCTGACGCAGCGTGCGCCTCGCGGGGTCAGGCCCCGGTGCCGGTCGTGCGGATCGCCGCGCGGCGCACCTCGGCGAACGTGCCGCGCGCGGGCGTGCGGGTGTCCGACCCCGCGGCGGGCTGCGTCCGGCGCTGCTCCCGCAGCGGGCCGACGAGCGCCGCCGCGTCGGCGTCGCGCAGGACGGCGTCGGCCGAGCGCCGCACGAGCGCCACGTTCCACGCCGACGGCCCGACGAGGACCACGACGAGCCCGGCCGGGTCGTGCACCGCGTAGTAGGTCGCGTCGGCCGTCTCGACGACGGACCGCACGACCGACTCCCCCGTCGTGTCGAGGAAGGCCAGCGTCGCCGCGACCGCCCGCGCCGCCGAGACGTGCGCGTCGGGCGCGGCGCCGTCGGCCAGGACGACCCGGTCGACCGTGTCGAGGGCCAGGACGTGCTCGACGTCCCCGACCGCCTGCAGGCGGTCGAGGACGTCGGAGAGCTGGTCGGGCATGTCGCGGTGCCCGGGGCTCAGATGTCGAGCTGGTCCTCGAGCCCCTTGAGCGCACGGCGTGCGAGCGCGAGGTTCGAGCGACTGCGGTCGAGGACGAGGTAGGAGAAGACGCCGGCCAGGTCGGCGCGCGCCGAGAGCCGGATCAGGTGGTACTGGCTGCCGAGCGTGATGAGGATGTCCTCGATCGTCTCGCCGAGGCCGAGGCTCTCGATCGCGCGCATCTTGGCGCGGATGACCTCGGTGTTCACGGCGGCGGCCAGCTCGAGGTCGAACGGCACCTTCGACTGCTGCGCGAGCGCCATCCCGCTCCCGAGGTCGACGAGGGCGATCGCGAGGGCTCCGTCGAGCTCGAGGATCTGCTGGAGCGCGGCGTCGGGCGTGGCCATGGTGGGCCCTTTCGGTTGGCACGGTGTGGTGGTGGGGCGCAGCACCGCGCCGCGTGCCATCGTCCGGAGCGTCCGGCGGAGCGGCAACCGCCCGTCCGCCCGCACTGTCCGTGTTGTCCCGGTCCGTCCCGTTCTCGCGCCCTGCGCGGGCACCAGGTTCACCCCGACCCGCCGCCCCCCGCCACCCGTTCGGAGCACGGGGGCCCGAGCGGCTCCCTCGGGCCGTCCGGACCGCGGTGCCGAGCGGCTGGTCGGGCGCACGGGGCAGCGCGTGCGGTGCGACGGGGGCGCGGGCCGAGCCCGCAGAGGTCGGGGCGACGGTCCGCGGCCGCCGGGACGCCCCCGGCGGCCGCGGACCGCACGTCAGCTGCCCGGGCTCTTGACGCCGAACAGCAGCACGCGGCGACGGATGTCGTAGTGCACCGTGCCCTGCGCGACGAAGAGGTCCTGCAGCGCGTCCGCGTCGTCGGCGGTCAGGGTGAGGACCTCCTCCCACGCACCCTGGTCCAGCACGAGCTGGAGCGTGTACGTGCCGTTCTGCCCGGGCTCACCGGGCACCCACGAGAACTGGTAGTGCGAGACCTGGCGGACCTGGATGCTGTCGTCCGTCAGCGGTTGCGTCACCTTGGCCATGAGCTCCTCCGGAGTGTGCGACGAGACTCCCCGGACCGCCCCGTCCGGCTGCACGGCGGGCCGTGGATGTGGTCCCACCCAGCGTCGGCCGGATGCGCCGCGGGCGCCGCCCGGGCCGACCGTCCTGCCCGATCGGGCACGATGGCGCCATGGCGGAGCACCTCTTCTCGTACGGGACCCTGCAGGACCCGAAGGTCCAGCGCGCGACGTTCGAGCGCGAGCTCGCCATGACCGCCGACGCGCTCCCGGGCTACCGCACCGAGCTCATCGAGATCCACGACGCCGAGGTCGTCCGGACGAGCGGCCTGGCGCACCACCCGGCGCTCGTGCCGACGGGCCGGGACAGCGACGTCGTCGCCGGGAGCCTGCTGGTCCTCACGCCCGACGAGCTCGCCGCCGCGGACACGTACGAGGTGGACGACTACGTGCGCGTCGCCGTCACGCTCGCGTCCGGCGCGACGGCGTGGGCGTACGTCAGCCGCGCGCACGTCACGCCCGGACGGACGGCCTGACGGGCTCGACGCCGGGCACGCGCCCGAGGACGACGGCACCTCGGGGGTCACGTCGCGCGCGTGCGTCTCACGTCGTGACCTCGCCCGCTCCGCCGCTCAGGTCCACGCCCGGTGTGCCGATCCGAAGCGCATGGACGTCAACACCCACCCGGAGTTCGCGCCCACGTACGCCGGCATCCGACGCCAGTACGGCGACACGTGGGCCAAGCGCTTCGTGCTGACCGCACCCCTGCTGCTCGGCGACCCCAAGGGCGCCGTCTTCCGCGCCTTCCGCTCCGGTCTCGCCGCGCACGCCGCCGGCGACGCGCTGGGCGAGGACCGCGCGTGGGCGACGTGCCAGGCGCTCATGTCCGAGCTCGCGGCGTCGCTCGTCGCCGAGGCGGAGCGGTTCCTGACGGACGCGTGACCCGCGGCCCGTCCTGACCGACGCGGGCGGCGACCGCGACTCCGGGCGTTGTCCCCGACCGGGGTCACGGCCAGGATGTCGTCGTGACCCTGCCGCCGCGCGAGTCCTTCTTCCCGCCCGTCGAGCCCGCGGTGCCGCCGGACGAGGTCGACGACGCGGGCGACGAGGGCCTGCCCGACCTGGACTGGCAGGGGCCACCGACGCACCTGCACGCCGGCCTCTGGGCGGGCAGCGCGGTGCTGGGCCGCTCGACGACCACCGCGGTGCTGGTCGAGGGCGCCCGCGCCTACGCCTCCGGCGCCGTGCTGCGGATGGCGATCGTCACGCGCCGCAGCGCACGCCACCTGCGCCGCCGCATGATGTCCGAGCTCGACGTGACGCACGGGCGCGGCACGCTGAACCTCGCCCTGCCTCCCGGCGGGCTGCGCTGGGGCTTCGAGTACGCCGACGGCCGGCGGGTCACGACGCTCGACCCGTCGCCCTGGACGGAGATCCCGGAGGACACGGACCCGCAGACCTGGGAGCCCCGGCGGCCCGTGATGCAGCCGCTGAACGCGCCCTGGGTCTACGGCCCGACGTGGCGCCGCGACGTCTGGCTGTGGCCGCTGCCGCCAGCCGGCGACCTGCACGCGGTGTGCGCGTGGCCGGACGAGGGCATCGAGGAGACCCGCACGACCCTGGACGCGACGGCGCTGCGTGCCGCGGCTCGGGACGCCCGTCCGCTGTGGCCGGGCACGCCGGTCGACGTCGGCCACGCGGATCGACCCGCTCCCGAGGAGACCGAGGCCTGACGCGGGACAGCCACGTCCACCGTGCGCCCCGGGCTGCCGCCCGCGCCGGCGGACCGCCGCGCCCGTCCCGCCGGGGTCAGACGACGTTCCGGTGCTCCCGGTACTCGCGCCACACGTTCTCGAAGAAGTCGTCGTCCTCCGGGATCGGCCGCACGGGTCGCCACGCGAACGTGACCTTGCCCGAGCCGTCGACCCGCACGCCGTCGTCGGGCCGGACCGCACCCGAGGCGGCCGCGGCGGGTGACGCGTCGGGCACCGCCGGCGACCACGCGACCTCCTGCACCTCGCCGTCGAGCGCGCCGCCGTCGAGCGTGAACCGGAAGATCTCGGGGAGCTCGAGCTCGCGTCCGGCGTCCTCCCCGAACCCGACCTGCGGCAGCGCGCCGTCGGGGTCGGTGTAGAGCACGGACCCGCGCGACCGGCCGCCGTGCTCGACGTAGTCGGCCATCGCCGCGAGGTAGACCGACGCGGTCGTGAGGATGTCGCGGACGAGGAAGGTGCGGTTGACGGCGCGGCGTGACCCCGCGTCGGCGGCGACGGTCGCCTCGTAGTCGGCGAGCCACGCGCGGACCTGGTCGAGGGCCTCGTGGATCGACTCGCGCGAGCGGACCGGGCCGGCCTTGGCGCTCATGAGCTCGCCGACGGCGGTGAGCAGGTCGCCGGTGTTGTCGGGGACCCCGGCCGCCGCCCGCGAGGTCGCCCGCTCGACCAGCCCGTGGGCCGCCCCCAGCACCGGCCCGGCGGCGGCCGCGAACTCCTCGTCGGGCAGGGGCGCGCAGGTCCGCTGCACCGCGATCCACTGCGCCGCGCGCGTCGCCCCGACCTGCCCGCTGTTGAGCGCCGCTCCCCCGGGCCGGTACACGCCGTGCGCCCCGCCCGCCTCGCCGACGGGGAAGAACCCGCGGACGTTCGACTGCCACCAGGCGTCGACCACGAGGCCGCCGTTGTTGTGCTGCGCGCACACGTCGACCTCGAGCAGCTCGGTCTCGAGGTCCACGTACGGGTTCTTCTGCAGGTAGAAGTCGTAGGCGGGCCGGTTCATGCGCTGCAGCCGCTCGACCGGGGTGCCGAACAGGACGCCCGCGCGCTCGAGGTAGTCGTGCGCCTCGGGCGACAGGGCCGACGCGTCGAGCTCGTCGCGCACCGGGTTGCGGCGGAAGTCGAGGAACACGCGCCGCCCGCGCAGCACGGTCTCCTGGTAGACGAGCAGGTCGATGAGCGAGGACCCGTCGCGGGCCTTCCGCACGTCGAACGGCCACTGGTAGCCCTTGAGGAAGATGAGGGAGAGCTGGCGGCCGTAGTCGGGGATCGACTCGGACAGGAACTCGCGCTCGTCGTTCCCGTCCTGGTCGGTCGACACGAACCGCGGGAGGACCTGCATGTACGTGCCCGAGACGTTCCAGCGCGGGTGGGTCGACGCGAGCCCGAACTGCCACTCGGTGACGTTCTTGCCGTGCACGCCCGCGCGGTACGCGGCGCCGGAGGCTCCCCACTGGCCGTGCGGGAACACGCGCGTCGCGTAGATGCCGGCCGGGCCACCCGTCGCGTACACGAGGTTGGCGCAGCGGAACAGCAGGAAGGGGCTCTGCTCGCCGTCGTGCGGGACGTCGGTGCGCAGCACGAGCAGCCCGGCGACCTCGCCGTCGCGCACCACGAGGTCGACGACGCGGCACTCGTCGTAGATGCGGGTGCCGTTGCGCGCGACCTTCTTCTCGAGCTGCTCGACCATGCTGCGCGACGTGTACGGCCCGACGGACGTGGCCCGGCGGCGGGGGTCGTGGTCGGTCTTGTAACCGATGAACTCCCCGAACCGGTTCTGCGGGAACGGCACCCCGAGCTCGCACAGCCGCAGGAACGCCCGCGCGGAGAGCGCCGCCTCGGCGAGCGCGTTGTCGCCGTCCATCGCCCCGCCCGAGAACAGGGTCTGCGCCATCTCCCGGACCGAGTCGGGGTCGCCGCCCGAGAGCGTCATCTTGTAGTACGTCTGCTTGTCCGAGCCGGCGTTGCGCGACGCCCCGGCGCCGATCTTGTCGGCGACCATGACGACGTCCGTCTGGCCGAACTCCCAGAGCCGGTCCGCCGCGCAGAAGCCCGCGGACCCCGTGCCGACGACGACGGTGTTGGCGGTCACGACCGGCACCGCGCGCCCGTCGATCGTGAGCTCGTGCGGCTCGTGGCTGGTCATCGCGGGTCCTCCGGCTGGGCGTGGGGGTGGGGCGTCAGAGCGTGGGGATGTGCAGGCCGCCGTCGACGTGGAACACCTCGCCGGTCGAGTACGGGGTCTGCCCCGAGACGAGCAGCGAGACGGCACCGGCGACGTCGGCCGGGCGGCCCCAGCGGTTGACCGGCGCGAGCCCCTCGGCGATCAGCGCGTCGTACTTGCCGGCGACCGCCGCGGTCATGTCCGTCTGGACGACGCCGGGGCGCACCTCGTGGACGACGATGCCCTCGGGCGCGAGCCGCACGGCGAACAGCTGGGTCGCCATCGCGACGCCGGCCTTGGAGACGCAGTACTCGCCGCGCGCGGTGGAGACGGTCGTCGCGGAGATCGAGGAGACGTTGACGACGGTCGCGACCGGACCCTCGGGCGGCTCGGGCAGGTGGTCGAGGTCGCCGCGCAGCCCGATCACCCGGTTCGCGAACGCCTGCGTGAGGAAGTACGGACCGCGCAGGTTGATCCCGAGCACCCGGTCGAAGCTCTCGGCGGTCGCCTCGAGGAGGTCCGCGCGCACGCTGGGCGCGACGCCCGCGTTGTTGACCAGCACGTCGAGGCGCCCCCACGCGTCCACGGCGTCGTCGAGGTAGCGCGCGTGGTCGTCGGGGTCCGCCACCGAGCCGCGCACGTACCGCACGCGGGCGTCGTCGCCCGCGAGCGCCCGCAGCTCGGCGAGCACGTCGGCCGGCTCCTCGCGCGTGGCGAGGATCGAGACGGCGAACCCGTCCTCGACGAGTCGGCGGCTGATGCCGAGGCCGATGCCCCGGTTGCCGCCGGTGACGAGTGCGACTGCCGGCATCGTTGCCATCCTCTTTCGCGGTCGGGCGCACCGCGGCCGTGCGGTGTCGCGCCGATCCTGGCACGCGCGGGGCGGTCGGGGCAAGCGCTTTCCGGATCGGTCGGCCGTGCCGGTCGGCGCGCAGCACGACGGGCGGCAGCCTGGTCGGCTGCCGCCCGTCGGACGAGGGTGCGCACCGGCAGACGCCTCACGGCGCGGGGCCGCTCGTGGCGGCGATGGTTGAGCCCGGGGGTCATGAACCGGTGCGCACCTGGTCCAACCGGTCGACGGAGTGCGGTGTTCCGACGTCGGGCGTGACTGCGCTCACGCCGGCTCACGAACCGCCGCTCAGCGGCCCACCCGGGGGACGCGCCGGGGGCTCGCGCACGAGGTCCCGCGAGCCGCCGGACGCTGTGGACGCGCGCCCTGGTGTCCGCGGCGGCTCGTAGGCTGGTCCCCGTGAACCCGGGTCCCTCCTCCACGTACGACGACGTCCCGCCGTACGACCCGGCGTACGACGACGTCCCCCCGTTCGACCCCGAGTACGACTCGGCACCGCCCGACGACGCGCACCTCGCCTCGTCGTCACGGTCCGGTGGGCGCGGCGCTGCAGCGAGCCGGCCCCGCACCGACGCGCGGCCGGGCAGCACGCCAGCGGCCGGGCGGGCTTCGGGCACCCCGGCAGGCCCTTCGGCTCCCCCCGCCGCCGTCGCCGTCGCCGAGGCCCGCCCCCGCCCCGCGCGTCCCGTCGGCCCTGCGCCGACGCCCACGGAGGTCCTGAGCACCGTCTTCGGGTACGACAGCTTCCGCGGCGACCAGGCCGAGATCATCGACACGGTGGTCGGCGGCGGCGACGCGCTCGTGCTCATGCCGACGGGCGGCGGCAAGTCGCTGTGCTACCAGGTGCCCGCGCTCGTGCGCCCGGGCACGGGCGTCGTGATCTCCCCGCTCATCGCGCTCATGCAGGACCAGGTCGACGCGCTGGCCGCCGCCGGGGTCCGGGCCGACTTCCTCAACTCGACGCAGGACGTCGCCGCCCGTCGCCGGGTCGAGCGCGAGCTGCTCGACGGCGAGCTCGACCTGCTCTACCTGGCCCCCGAGCGCCTGCGCGTCCCGGACACGCTCGAGCTGCTGGGCCGCGCGGACCTCGCGCTCTTCGCGATCGACGAGGCGCACTGCGTGTCGCAGTGGGGCCACGACTTCCGCCCCGACTACCTGCAGCTCTCGGTCCTGCACGAGCGCTGGCCCGACGTCCCCCGCATCGCGCTCACCGCGACGGCGACCGAAACGACGCACGCCGAGATCGCCCAGCGCCTCCAGCTCACCGAGGCCCGGCACTTCGTCGCGAGCTTCGACCGCCCCAACATCCAGTACCGGATCGCCCCCAAGGACAACCCGCGGGCCCAGCTCCTCGACCTGCTGCGCACCGAGCACCCCGGCGACGCCGGCATCGTGTACTGCCTCTCGCGCGCGTCGGTCGAGCAGACCGCGCAGCACCTCGTGGACAACGGGATCCCCGCGCTGCCGTACCACGCGGGGCTCGACTCCCGGGTGCGGGCCGCCAACCAGGCGCGGTTCCTGCGCGAGGACGGCCTCGTCATGGTCGCGACCATCGCGTTCGGCATGGGCATCGACAAGCCCGACGTGCGGTTCGTCGCGCACCTCGACCTGCCCAAGTCCGTCGAGGGCTACTACCAGGAGACGGGGCGCGCGGGGCGTGACGGGCTGCCGTCGACCGCCTGGCTCGCGTACGGCCTGCAGGACGTCGTGCAGCAGCGGCGCATGATCGACACGTCCGAGGGCGACGCCGCGCACCGGCGCCGGCTCGGGGCGCACCTCGACGCGATGCTCGCGCTGTGCGAGACCGTCGAGTGCCGGCGCGTGCAGCTCCTCGCGTACTTCGGCCAGGAGAGCACCGCGTGCGGCAACTGCGACACGTGCCTGACGCCGCCCGAGTCGTGGGACGGCACGGTGCCCGCGCAGAAGCTGCTCTCCACGGTCGTCCGCCTCGAGCGCGAGCGCGGGCAGCGGTACGGCGCCGGGCACCTCGTCGACATCCTGCTCGGCAAGAGCACCCCGCGCGTCACGCAGCTCGGCCACGCGTCGCTGAGCACGTTCGGCCTCGGCACCGACCTCTCGGACACCGAGTGGCGCGGCGTCGTCCGCCAGCTCCTCGCCCAGGGCCTGCTCGGGGTCGACTCCGACGGGTACGGGACCCTGCGCCTCACGCCCGCGAGCGCCGAGGTGCTCACGGGCGCCCGCCCGGTGCGGCTGCGGCGCGAGGCCCCCAAGGCTGCGCGCGCCGCCCGGTCGTCACGGCGCACCGCCGGGGCCGCCGCAGTCGCCCAGCTCGACCAGAGCGCCGCCGCGGTGTTCGAGAAGCTCCGTGCGTGGCGCGCGGCGACCGCCAAGGAGCAGGGCGTCCCGGCGTACGTCGTGTTCCACGACGCGACGCTGCGGGAGATCGCGACGAGCGTGCCCGCGGACCTCGACGCGCTCGGGACCGTGAGCGGCGTCGGCGTGACCAAGCGCGACAAGTACGGTCCGGGGCTGCTCGCGGCGCTGCACGGCTGACGGGCTGACCGCTCGGGCCCGGGTGCGGCCGACCGGCAGGACAGGCGCGACGGGGGCGGAGGCGGGAGACGTGGGCGCGATCCTGGCTGCGCTCGGCACGATGGGCGCGATCGTCGCGCTCGGCTGGGTGCTCGGGCGCCGCGGCACGCTCGGTCCGGCCGCCCCGGCGGTGCTCGCGCGCGTCGTGTTCGCCGTCGCGACCCCGTGCCTGCTGCTCGTGACCGTCGCGAACGCGGACCTGCACCTCCTGCTCTCGCGCGCCGCGCTCGTCACGGCACTGAGCACCACGACGGTCGTGCTGGTCGCGGTCGCCGTGCTGCGCGGGCTGTGGCACCGGCCCGCCGCGGACGTCACGGTCGCGACCCTCGCGGCGTCGTACGTCAACGCCGGCAACCTCGGACTGCCGCTCGCGGTCTACCTGCTCGGGGACGCGGTCGCCGTCGTGCCGTCGCTGCTCTACCAGCTGCTCGTGCTGGCCCCCGTCGCGTTCGCGGTCCTCGACGCCCGGACCCCGCGCGGGTCGAGTCCAGACCGGACGCCCGGGCCTGCGCCGCCGGACGACGCCGAGCGGTCACCCGCCACCCCGCCGACCCCGTCGACCGGCCCGGCTGCCACGCCGGGACCACCGGACGTCCCCCCGGTCCCGCCCGACACCCCACCGACCGCGGCGCCCGCCCCGGCGAGCGGACGCGGCCCGCGCCGCGGGTCCCGCGTGCTGCGCACCGTCCTGGCCCGGACGCTGCGCAACCCGATCATCGTGGGCGCGCTCGCCGGACTGGCGATCGCGGCGCTGCCCTGGACGCCGCCCGAGGTGCTGCTCGGCCCGTTCGCGATCGTGGGTGCCGCCGCAGCGCCCCTCGCGCTCCTCACCTTCGGGATGTCGCTCGCCGTCCCCCGTACCGTCGACGCCCGGCCCGTGCGGCGCGAGCTCGTGCTCGTGGTGCTGCTGCGCTCGCTCGTGCACCCGCTGCTCGCGGGCGGCATCGGCGCGGCGCTGGGGCTCGAGGGCGCGGCGCTCCTCGGCGTCACCGCGATGGCCGCGCTGCCGACGGCGCAGAACGTGCTCGTGTACGCGATCCAGTACGGCCGGCAGCAGCCGCTCGCGCGCGACGCCGGCCTCGTCACCACGGTCCTCGCGGTGCCCGTCCTGCTCGTCGTCACCGCGGTCCTCGGCTGACGCTCCCCGCCGGCCGCACGCCTGCGCCGCCGTCCGTCCGGCCCGCACGGCTCGGGCCCGGAGCGGCGCCCGCGGAGCCCGGAGCGGCGCCCGCGGATGCACCGCGACGGGAGTTCGTCACACTCCGCGTCTCGCCGGGTGGAGCCCCTGACGGCGCACCCGCCCGGCCGGTACGGTCGGCTCGTCCTGGATGACGGCTTCTCGGGTGCAGTCCCCCGGGGCCATCCCGTGGGTCGTCGACCGGCTCGGGTCGCGCGCGTGCACCACGCACGCCGCCCCCGCCGGACCACGCACCACGGCAGAGGGAAGCCATGCTCCGCGTCTCGTCCCGCACCCGGAAGGTCGTCGCAGCCGTCACGGCAGCGGCGGTCCTGGCGCTCGCCGGCCTCACCGGCCTCGCCGCGATGCAGCCCGCGCGCGCCGCGTCGTCCGACCTGCCCTTCATCGTGACCAACAGCTCGGGCCGGGACGAGGAGACGTTCCTCTACGTCATGGCCCGCAGCCAGGCGACCGGCGAGCAGGGCTACGTCGACGCGTCGGGCGACTGGCACGCGTTCGACCTGCCGGCGGCGGTGGCGAACGGCGAGGAGAACCCGACGGCGCCCGACGTGTCGATCCCCGGGCCGCCGAACGCGTCGACCGTGCAGCTGCCGCTGCCCGCGAACCTCACGGGCGGGCGCATCTACGTCTCGTTCGGCGAGCGCCTCACGTTCCAGCTCTCCCCCGGCGGCCTCGTGGAGCCGGCCGCGTGGAACAGCGACGACCCGAACCACGACGTGCTGTTCGACTGGGCCGAGTTCGCCCGCAACGGCACCGCGATCAACATCAACACGACGATGGTCGACATGTTCAGCGTGCCGATCTCCATCACGGTGCGGGCGATGGCGGCACCGCCGCCGCCCGGCCCGGTCGACAACGCGGTCCCGGTCGACCCCAGCCAGCCGCCGCCGGACACCACGCCGGTGCCGGTCACCCGCACCGAGGGCGTGCTGGTCAAGGACGGCCGGCGCCAGGTCTTCGACGCGGTCAGCGCCCTCGGCGGGGACTGGGCGGAGCTCGTCGACGTGCGCGAGTCCGACGGCCTCCCCCTGCGTGTGCTCGCCCCGATCCACGGGATCGACAGCGAGGCGCCGTTCTTCGACGCCGCGTTCTTCGACGCCTACGTCGACGGCGTCTTCCAGTACTACGGCCGCCGGGCCCTCACCGTCGACACGGCGCTCGGGGTCTTCACCGGGAAGGTCGTGGACGGGGCCTTCACGTTCCGCGGCGACGGCGGGCGGGTCGTCGGCACCATCGCGCGACCGACGACCGCCGAGATCTTCGGGTGCCACGGCGCGCTGCAGCCGACCGGGCAGCCCGACCAGGACGCGATCCTCGCGGTCGGTGCCCGCATCTGCGCCGGGTTCCACCGCGGGACCCTCTCGACGCCGGACCGCCCGGGCTCGGACCGCCAGGCGACGTTCGACGCCCAGGCGTTCTACCAGCACGAGTCGTCGGACTTGTACTCGAAGGTCATGCACGACCACGCGACGAACGGCCGCGCGTACGGGTTCGCGTTCGACGACGTCGCCGAGTTCAACCCGAGCATCGACGAGCCGACGCCCACGTCGGTCACGATGACGCTCCAGCCGTTCGGCTCGTCGGTCGCGACCGGCCCCGTCGCGGGCGGGGAGCCGGCGCCCGCGCCGCCGAGCCCCGGCGGCGAGGCCCCGGTGGGCGCGATCCAGGCCGAGGCCCGCACCGCGCAGCGCGGCACGACGCTCTCCCCGACCTCCGACTCGGGCGGCGGGAAGCACGTCGGTCACGTCGGCGACGGTGACTGGCTGCGCTTCGAGGACGTGAACTTCGGGCGCAACGGGCTGGACACGCTCCGTGCGCGCGTCGCGTCGGGCGCGACGACGTCGGTCGGCGGCGTCGTCGAGGTGCGGCTCGACAGCCGGACGAGCACCCCGGTCGGCGCGTTCGCGGTCGGGCGCACGGGTGGCTGGCAGTCGTGGCGGACCGTCGCCGCGGCGATCACGCCGACCACGGGCACGCACGACGTCTACCTGACGTTCGCGACCGGCTCGGGCCAGGACTTCGTCGACGTCAACTGGTTCGCGTTCGGCTGACGGACCGGGGTCGGCCTTCGGGCATCGGACCACGGGCACCGGTCGCCGACGTCGCCGCCGACGCGGTCACCGAGGCGTCCCGTCAGACCCGCCCGAGCGCACCGTCCAGCGCCGTGAGGAACTCCTCCCGGCCCTCGCGCCGCACGCTGTGCCCGACGCCGGGGACCGCCACGTGCGTGAGCCGGTCGCCGAGCGCCTCGCGCGCGCGCTCGACCTGGGCCGACCCGACGAGCGCCCCCTGACCGACGTCACCGGTCACGAGGGTCACCGGCACGCGGACCTCCGCGAGCACCTCGACCCACGCCCGGCCGTTCCAGTCGTGCGCGACGTGCACGAGCCGCTGGTCGAGCTGCGCCTTCGAGCGGGCCCACGGGCCGTGCTCGTCGTCGGCGAACGCCTGCTGCGTCGCCCGGGAGCGGGCCTCGAGCGTCTCGGCGTCGACGCCCGCGAAGGACAGCAGGAACGGCGCGAGGAACGGCGGCACCCCGTCGGGCGTCGCGACCCCGCCGGCGTCCCACGCGGGGTCCTCGAGCACGAGGCCCGCGACGAGGCCGGGCTCGGCGAGCGTGAGCTCGGTCGCGACCAGCCCGCCCATCGAGTGCCCGACGACGAGGGCGGGGCCGTCGACGACGTGCCGCAGGACGGCAGCGGCGTCGGCCGCGAGCGACGCGATCGTGAACGGGCCCTCGCCGAGCGGGGTCCTGCCGTGGCCGCGGGCGTCGACCCCGACGACGAGGCGGTCCGCGGCGAGCAGGCGCGCGACGGGGTCCCAGGTCTCCGCGGAGTCGGTCACGCCGTGGAGCAGCAGCACGGGCGGCGCGTCGCCGGACTGCCCCCACACGGTGTAGCCGACGGGACGCCCGTCGACGCCGAGCGTGCGCTCGCTGCGGTGCACGACGGTCCGGTCGGCCTCGTCCGCCGCGGTGCCGAGGTCGCCGGCGCGCGCGTCGAGCGTCATCGCGCGGTCCCGTCGACGGCGTGCTCCTCGATCGCGGCGAGCTCGTCGTCGGTCAGCGCGGGAGCGTCGAGCGCGGCGACGTTGTTCTCGAGCTGCGCGACGCTCGACGCCCCGATGAGCGCCGAGGTGACCCGCTCGTCGCGCAGGACCCACGCGAGCGCGAGCTGCGCGAGGCTCTGACCGCGTGCGGACGCGATCTCGTTCAGCGCCCGCGCGCGTGCGAGGTACGTCTCGCTGATGCGCTCGGGCTGCAGGAACCGGCTCTGCGCGGCACGCGAGTCGCCGGGGACCTCCCCGGAGAGGTAGCGGTCGGTCAGCAGGCCCTGCGCGAGCGGGGAGAACACGATCATGCCGATGCCGAGGTCGCCGACCGCGTCGAGCAGCGTCTCGTCCTGGCCGTCGCCGACCTGCTCGACGTGCCGGTTGAACATCGAGTAGCTCGGCTGGTGGATCAGCAGCGGCGTCCCGAGCTCGGCGAGCACGCGCTGGGCCTCGCGCGTCTGCGCCGGGGAGTAGTTCGAGATGCCCGCGTAGAGCGCCTTGCCGCTCGTCACGGCGGTGTGCAGCGCGCCCATCGTCTCCTCGACCGGGACGCTCGGGTCGGGGCGGTGCGAGTAGAAGACGTCGACGTAGTCGACCCCGAGCCGGCGCAGCGACTGGTCGAGCGACGCGAGCAGGTACTTGCGCGAGCCGCCGTCGCCGTAGGGGCCGGGCCACATGTCGTAGCCGGCCTTGGAGGAGATGACGAGCTCGTCGCGGTACGGCCGCAGGTCGCTCGCGAGCACGCGCCCGAAGTTCTCCTCGGCCGAGCCGTACGGCGGGCCGTAGTTGTTGGCGAGGTCGAAGTGCGTGATGCCGAGGTCGAACGCGCGGCGCAGGATCGCGCGCTGGGTGTCCCCCGACGTCGTCCCGCCGAAGTTGTGCCACAGGCCGAGCGACAGCGCCGGGAGCGCGAGCCCGCTGCGACCCGCCCGGCGGTAGGTCATCGCCTCGTAGCGGTTCTCGGCGGCGGTGAAGGGGCGGTGGGGCTCGGTCGGCATCGCTGGCGTCCTCTCGCAGGGTCGGTCGCGACCAGCCTAGGCGGCGTTCGCCGTCACCCGGATCGGGGCTTGACCCGGTCGGCCGAGGTCACGATATGGTCACGGCTTCGTCGGGGGGGCGGACGACGCCAGGAGACGCACAGCATGCCCACGACCCGCCGCAGGACCGTCACGATCGCCCTCGTCGCCCTCGCGGCGCTGTGCGCGGGGTGCAAGGCCGGACCCGTGGAGGCCCGCCCGGCGGGCTCCACGCCGACCACCGTGGCCCCCTCCCCGGACGCGAGCACCACGCCGTCCCCGGGTCCGACGGCCACGGCCGCTCCCACGCCGAGCGCCTCCGCCACGCCGTCGGTGAGCCCCTCGCCGTCACCGACCGCCCCCGCGGCCGCAGCCCCCACGAGCGCGCCGACGCCCACCGCCACGTCGGCGGCCCCACCCGTCGCGGCCCCCGCCGGGCTCGGCGGGATCGTCGTCGACTACCAGCTCGGCGGCGCGTACGCCCTGCCCGCCGGCGTCGGCGGCGTCGTGCGCGACAGCACGTCGGAGCCCGCGCCCGGCGCGTACTCGATCTGCTACGTCAACGGCTTCCAGACCCAGCCCGACGAGCGCTCCACGTGGCTGCGCGACCACCCCGACCTCGTGCTGCGCGACGCCGCCGGCCGCGTGGTCGCCGACCCGGGCTGGCCTGACGAGGCGCTGCTCGACACGTCGACCGACGACAAGCGGGCCCAGCTCGCGGAGGTGATCGGGGTGGCCCTGCAGCGGTGCGCCGACGCGGGCTTCGACGCCGTCGAGCTCGACAACCTCGACTCGTACACGCGGTCCGGCGGGCTGCTCACGGCCGACGACGCGCTCGCGACCGCCGCCCGGTACGTCGCCGTCGCGCACGGCCTCGGGCTCGCCGTCGGGCAGAAGAACGCCGCGGACCTGACCCGCCGCGGGCACGACGAGGTCGGCTTCGACTTCGCGGTCGCGGAGGAGTGCCACCGCTGGGACGAGTGCGGGGCCTACACCGACGTGTACGGCGACCAGGTGATCGACGTCGAGTACGTCGACGAGCTGCGCGGCACGTTCGCCGAGGTGTGCGCCGACCCGCAGACGCCCTTCTCGACGGTCCTGCGCGACCACGACCTGACGACCCCGGCGTCACGCGCGCACGTCTTCGAGGCCTGCCCGCGCGGCTGAGCACCGTGCGCCGGGGTGGGAGGATCGCCGGGTGCTGCACGTCGTCTTCTTCGAGCCCCGCATCCCCGGCAACACCGGCAGCACCATCCGGCTGGTCTCCGCGACCGGTGCGACGCTGCACCTCGTGGAGCCCCTCGGCTTCGACCTGAGCGAGCCCAAGCTGCGCCGCGCCGGCCTCGACTACCACGACCTCGCGCACGTCGTCGTGCACCCGACGCTCGACGTGTGCCTCGACGCGCTGCCGGGCTCGCGGGTGTTCGCGTTCACGACCCAGGCGACGACCGGCTACACCGAGGTCGACTACCGCGAGGACGACGTCCTGCTGTTCGGCCCCGAGCCGACCGGGCTGCCCGACGAGGTCCTGGCGCACCCGCGCGTGACCGACCGGCTGCGCATCCCGATGCTCGCGGGACGCCGGTCGCTCAACCTCTCGACGTCCGCCGCGGTCGCGTCGTACGAGGCGTGGCGCCAGCTCGGGTTCGCCGGCGGGGTGTGACGCCTCCGCCGGTCACCGGCCGTCCGTGAGGCGGTCCCGGAGCCGGTCGGTCAGCCCGCGCATGTCGTCGAGCAGCGCGCCGATCCGGTCGAGGTCCTCGACGGTGAGCCGGTCGAGCAGCGCCGCGCCCTCCTCGACGAGCGGGCGGTAGACCTCCCACGTGACGGCCTGCCCGGCGTCGGTCATGCGCACGTGCACCTGCCGGCGGTCGAGCTCGGACCGCACGCGCTCGACGAGCCCCTTGCGCTCGAGCCGGTCGATGAGCGCGGTCGTCGCGGCGGGGCGCAGGCCGGTCGCCGCGGCGAGCTCGCCGGCCGTCTTGGGCCCGTCGACGAGCCAGTCGAGGCACCGCAGGTCGGCCGGTCCGACGCCCAGGTGCCGCGCCGCGGCGTCGTCGAACGCCTGCACGCTGCGCTGGTAGCGCTGGAGCGCGGCGCCCACGGACGCCACGGCCTCTTGACGCGACCCGCTCATCTGCCTAACCTTTCGATTATCGAATCTTCCGAATCTCGTAGGGAAAGGGTACCGCCATGCGCGCAGTCGTCGTGGGAGGCGGGGTCGCCGGACCGGCCGTCGGTCTCGCGCTCCACCGCGCCGGGATCGAGGCCGTCGTGCTCGAGCGGCGGACCGTCGTCGACCCGGACGAGGGCTCGTACCTCACCCTCGGGCCGAACGGCCTCGACGCGCTCACGACGCTCGGCGTGCGCGACGCCGTCGAGGCCGCCGGGTTCCCGACGCGGCGCAACGTCCTCCAGGGCTCGACGGGGCGGCCCCTCGGCGCGCTCTCGCTCACCGGCACCCTGCCGGGCGGCGCCGCGCTGACCCTCAAGCGGTCGCGGCTCGCCGCCACGCTCACCACGCACGCGGCGCGCGCCGGGGTCGACGTGCGTCTCGGCGCCCACGTCGGCCGGGTCTGCCCCGGCGCCGTGACCCTCGACGACGGCACCACCGTGCGCGGCGACGTCGTGATCGGGGCCGACGGCGTGCACTCGCGCGTGCGGCGCGCGATCGACCCCGCAGCGCCCGCCGGCCGCTACGTCGGCCTCACGAACTTCGGCGGGATCACGCGGGGCACGCCGCTCGCCGGCACGCTCCCGCCCGAGGCGTGGCTCCTCGTCTTCGGCAGCCGGGCGTTCTTCGGTGCCCACCCCACGCCCGACGGCGACGTCGTCTGGTTCGTCAACGTCCCGCGCACGCCGACCAGCCCCGACGAGCGGGCGGGGACGAGCGAGGTGCAGTGGCGCGACCACCTCCACGAGCTCCTGCGCGACGACCCGGGGCCGGCCGCGGAGCTCGTCGCCGCCGGCCGGCTCGAGCTCGCCGGGGACAACACGTTCGACCTCCCGCACGTGCCGACCTGGTCACGCGACGGCATGGTCGTCGTCGGCGACGCCGCGCACGCGCCCTCGCCCAGCTCCGGGCAGGGCGCCTCGATCGCGCTCGAGGACGCGGTCGTGCTCGGTCAGGCGCTGCGCGACGCACCCGACGTGACCACCGCGCTCGCGACCTACGAGCGCCTGCGCCGCCCGCGCGTCGAGCGCGTCGTCGCCGCCGGGGCACGCAGCGGCAGCGCGAAGATCGCGGGGCCGCTCGGCCGGCGCGTGCAGGACCTCGTGATGCCGCTCGTGTTCCGGCACGTCGTGACCGACCGGAGCACCGCCTGGATGTACGACCACCGGATTGACTGGGACGCGCGGGTCGCGTGAGCCGGCGGCGTCCGCCGGCCTACTGCGCCAGCCTGCGCAGCGCGTGCCGCAGCTGGCCGGGCGTCATCGGGTCGGTCGAGAGCGCGCTGTGCAGCACGAGCCCCTCGACGAGCGCGTCGAGCTCGCGCGCGGTGACCGGGTCGAAGTGCCGCTCGAGCGCGCGACGGCTGCGCACCATCCACTCCTGGGTCACCGCGCGCAGCACCGGGCGGCGCGCGGCGACGACGTAGAGCTCGATCGAGAGCACCAGGCCGCGCCCGGGGCCGAGCAGGTCGCGGGCGAGGTGGTCCGCGAGCGCGTCGAGGGCCGCGTCCGCGTCCGGCGCGGCGTCGAGCCGCCGTTCGAGCGCGCCCGCCACGTCATCCGCGTGCCGCCGGAACGCTGCGGCGAGCAGCTCGTCGATCGACGCGAAGTGGTACGTCGTCGAGCCGAGCGGGACGTCGGCGGCCTGCGCGACCGCGCGGTGCGTCGTGCCGGCGACCCCGTGCTCCGCGAGCACGTCGAGGGCCACGGCGACGAGCCGGTCGCGGCGGCCGGGGTCGTGCCGGCGCGCGCGGCGGGGCGCGGGGGGCACGGAGGCCTCGCTCACGCGGCGCCCGTCGGGCCCGTCGCGTGCCCGTCGGCGTCGTCCCCGATCGTGCGGACGACCCGCGCCGGGTTGCCGACCGCGACGACGTTCGCCGGGAGGTCCCGCGTCACGACCGAGCCGGCGCCCACCACGGTGTTCTCCCCGATGGTCACGCCGGGCAGCACGACGACGCCGCCCCCGAGCCAGACGTTGTCCCCGATCGCGATGGGCTTCGCGGCCTCCCACTTGTCGCGCCGCGGCCCGGGCTCGACGGGGTGCGTGGGCGTGAGGAGCTGGACGTTGGGGCCCATCTGCACGTCGTCGCCGATCGTGATCGTCGCGACGTCCAGCGCGACGAGGCCGTAGTTGGCGAAGCAGCGCGCTCCGACGTGGATCTGCGAGCCGTAGTCCACGAGGAACGGCGGACGGATCTCGGTGCCCTCGCCGACCGAGCCGAGCAGCTGCTCGAGGAGGGACCGGCGCAGCGGCCCCTGCCGGACGGTCGTCGCGTTGTACGCCGCCGCGAGGTCGAGGGCGGCGGCGTTCGCCTCGGCGAGCTCGGGGTCGTCGGCGAGGTACAGGTCGCCCGCGAGCATGCGCTCGCGCATCGTGCGGGTGTCGTCCGTGCCCTGCGTCGTCTCTGCGCTCATGTGGACGAGCGTACGCATCGTTGCGTACGCCTGTCCACAACGCCTCACGGTTGCGTGTCGGTGGTCGGCGCGACGATGAGCCATGGCCACGCACACGCACCGCATCCACCACTCGATCGACTATGTCGAGCTCCCCGCGACCGACCTGACGGCGGCGCGCGCGTTCTACGGGGCGGCGTTCGGCTGGCAGTTCACCGCGTACGGCGACGGCTACGCGGGCATCCGCACGGCGGCCGAGGACGGCTCCGACGAGGCGGGCGGGATCACCCTCGCCGAGGCGTCGGCCGTCACGCGCGGCGGCCCGTTCGTCCTGCTGTACTCCGCGGACCTCGACGCGACGCTCGACGCCGTCACGCGCGCCGGTGGCACGGTCGTCGAGGGCCCCTACGCGTTCCCCGGCGGGCGGCGGTTCCACTTCCTCGACCCGTCCGGCAACGAGCTCGGCGTCTGGTCGGAGTCCTAGGCGCCGGGCGGCGGGACGCGCCGGTCGGCCTACGGGATCCAGACCGCGAGGTCGACCTCGTTGCCCTCGGGGTCGGCGAGCGTCCACCACGCCGGCGCGTGGGCGTCGCTGACGACGGTCCCACCGGCGGCCACCGCGGCCTCGATGCGCGCCTCGACCTGGTCGACGGGCAGGTACACGTCCACGTGCAGCCGGTTGCGCCCCGGTCGCGGGGCGTCCATGGGCTGGAACCACACCGACGGCCCGCGGCGCAGCGGGTCGACGAGGTCCTCGTCGCCGAGCTCGTCGTAGCCGAGCACCGCGCGCCAGAAGGGCCGCACCTGCGCGGTGCCGAGCGCGTCGACCGCGAGCTGGACGTGCTGCACGGCGGACGGGTCGGCGTGCGCGTCGAGCGCCCGCGCCGCGGCGGAGATCGTCCGGGCGAGGTCGAGGTCCCGGGTGCGGAAGCCCTCGGGCCCGTCGCCGCGGAGCCGCACGGTCACGCCCTCGGGCCGCAGGTCGACGTCCGGGTGACGGTTCGCGGTCGTCGCGGCCGCGCTGATCGCCTGGACGAGCGCGGCCCCGACGGAGAACGACGCCGTGCGGAAGTGCGCGCACGCCCACGCCCCGCCCCACACGACGCGCCAGTCACCGAGCCCCTGCGCCTCCGCGACCTGGCGAGGACTGATCCGTTCGGTCATGCCCCCACGCTAGCGATCTCGCCCGCGCGACAGGCCCCACGCCTGACGCGCCCCTCCCCTGGACACACCGCCGGGCCGGGTGCACCGTGGAGGTCTCGGCGAAGGAGCCACCCGTGGACGCAACCCTGACGTTGGCCGTCGACGACCCGCTCGCGCGCGAGGCCGCCGACGCGATCCGCACCGGCGACGTCGAGCGCCTGCGAGGGCTGCTCGACGCGAACCCCGGCCTCGCCGCCGCCCGGATCACGCGCGACGACGCCCAGCCGGACGCCACCGTCGAGGACCTGCCGACGTGCACGCTGCTGCACGTCGCGACCGACCACCCCGGTCACCTCCTGGCCGTCGGGCGCACGATCGAGGTGCTCGTCGCCGCAGGAGCCGACCCCGACGCGCCGTTCACCGGCCCGCACGCGGAGACCGCGCTGCACTGGGCCGCGAGCAACGACGACGTCGAGGCCGTCGAGGCGCTCGTCCGCGCCGGGGCGGACCTCGAGGCACCGGGAGCCGTCATCGGCGACGGGTCGGGCACCCCGCTCGCGGACGCCGTCGCGTTCGGGCAGTGGCGCGCCGCCGAGCACCTGTTCCACGCGGGCGCGACCCCCAACCTCTGGCAGGCGGCCGGCCTCGGGATCGCCGACCGGGTCGAGGCGCTGCTCGACGCCGAGCCGGCGCCCGACGTCGACGACCTGACGACGGCGCTGTGGTGCGCCGCGCACGGCGGGCAGCGGGCGTGCGTCGACCTCCTGCTCGCTCGAGGGGCGGACCCGACCTGGATCGGCTTCGATGGCCTCACTGCCGCCGGCGCCGCGCGCCGGGCCGGTCACGGCGAGCTCGCCGACGCGCTCACCCCCTGAGCCGGCGCCGCCGACCGGACGGCAGCGGACGCACGCCCAGGTTCGACCGTCGAAGGAGAGCCCGATGAGCACGCCGCACGAGACCGACCCCACGCACCCCCGCCACGTCGACCCCGAGCGGCCGGTCTCGACCGACGTCCCCGCCGGGTCGGCGAGCCACGCCGAGCACCTCGACGACCGCCCCGCCGACGACCGCACCGCGGTGCTCGACCCCACCGGCCACGACCACCCCGACCACCGCGCGCCCGTGGCCGACCCCGCCGACGTCCCCGAGCCCGAGCCGGTCACCGTCTCCGCGCGCGACCTCGGGGTCGACCGGCAGAGCGTCGTCGCGCGCGAGAAGGAGGAGTTCGGCGGGATCAAGATCGGCTCGGCGTTCTTCGGCTGGCTCACCGCGACGGGGACGGCGGTGCTGCTGACCGCGCTCGTCGCGGGGGCCGGGACCGCGGTGGGCGTCGCGACGAACACCGACGTGAGCGAGGCCGCGGACCAGGCGGCCAGCGAGATCGGCACGGTCGGCGCTGCGGGGAGCATCGCGCTGCTGGTCGTCCTGTTCGTCGCGTACTACTGCGGCGGGTACGTCGCGGGCCGCATGGCGCGGTTCAACGGCGCCAAGCAGGGCCTCGCGGTCTGGTTGTGGGCCGTCGTCATCGCCGTGGTCGTCGCGATCCTCACGGCGATCGCCGGCGAGCAGTTCAACGTGCTCGCGCGCCTGGACAGCTTCCCGCGCATCCCGCTCAACGAGGGCGACCTCACGACGGGCGGCATCGTCGTGATCCTGCTCGTGGCCGTCGCGAGCCTCGCCGGGGCCGTGGTCGGCGGGCTCGCCGGGATGCGGTTCCACCGCCGCGTCGACCGCGCGGGCCTGGGTCGCTGACCGGGGCCACCTGACGCGGGGCACCGCCCTGCGCACCCTTCGACGCCGGCCGGCGCACGCCTTCTGTGCACCGGCCGGCGTCGTCGTGCCGGACGGCGTCCTCGCAGCGCATCGGGCACGATGCTCGGCATGGCCACTGGCACGTTCACCACCCGCCCGGAGCTGCTCGGCACGCACGGCATGGTCGCCTCGACGCACTGGCTCGCGAGCGCCGTCGGGATGTCGGTCCTGGAGGCCGGCGGCAACGCGTTCGACGCCGCGGCCGCCGCGGGGTTCACGCTCAGCGTCGTCGAGCCGCACCTCAACGGCCCGGGGGGCGACGCCCCGCTGATGGGGCACCGCGCGGCCGACGGGCACACGTTCGTGATCTGCGGCCAGGGCACCGCCCCGGCGGCCGCGACCGTCGAGCACTACACCGGCCTCGGGCTCGACCTCGTGCCGGGCACCGGGCACCTCGCAGCCGTCGTGCCCGGGGCGTTCGGGGCGTGGCTCGACCTGCTCGCGCGGTACGGCACCCTGCCGCTCGCGGACGTCCTGGGCCCGGCGATCGGCTACGCGCGCCACGGCTACCCGCTGATCCCGCAGGCCGTCGCGACGATCACGAGCGTGGCCGGGATGTTCGCGGAGCACTGGCCGACGTCGGCCGCGGTGTACCTGCCCCACGGTGCCCCGCCCGAGGCGGGGGCCCGTTTCACGAACCCCGAGCTCGCCGACACGTTCGAGCGGCTGCTCGCCGAGGCCGCGGCGGCAGGGCCGGACCGCGAGGCGCAGATCGAGGCCGCCCGGCGCTCGTTCTACGAGGGCTTCGTCGCCGAGCGCATCGACGCGTACGTGCAGGGCACGGCGGTCATGGACTCCTCGGGCCGCGCGCACACGGGCGTGCTGGGCGGCGACGACCTCGCGGGGTGGCGCGCGACCGAGGAGGCGAGCGTCGCGGTGACGTTCGGCGGCCACGAGGTGCACAAGACCGGGGCATGGGGGCAGGGTCCGGTGCTGCTCCAGCAGCTCGCGGTGCTCGACGCGCTCGGCGTCGGCGAGCTCGGTGAGGGCCCCGAGCTCGTGCACGCGGTGACCGAGGTCGCCAAGCTCGCGTTCGCCGACCGCGAGGCCTGGTACGGCGACGCGCCCGACGCCGACGTCCCGCTCGACGCGCTGCTCTCGCGGGAGTACGCGGAGCAGCGGGCGGCGCTCGTCGGGCGCGACGCGTCGGACGGGCTGCACCCCGGGTCGCCCGACGGCCGGGACCCGCGCCTGCCCGCGTTCCTGTCGGCGGGCGCGGACGGTGCCGACCCTGGCTCGGGGACGCCCTCGTCGGCCGGCGCCCGCGCGCTCGGCACCGAGCCCGTCGCGGGCATCGGCGAGCCGACCGTGCGCCCCGACGGCCTGACGCGCGGCGACACGTGCCACGTCGACGTCGTCGACCGCTGGGGCAACCTCGTCTCCGCGACGCCGAGCGGCGGCTGGCTGCAGAGCTCCCCGGTCGTCCCCGGCCTCGGCTTCGCGCTGCCGACCCGCGCGCAGATGTTCTGGCTCGAGCCGGGCCTGCCGAACTCGCTCGTGCCGGGCCGCCGGCCGCGCACCACCCTCAGCCCCGGCCTCGTGCTGCGTGACGGCGCCCCGTACCTCGCGTTCGGCACGCCCGGCGGCGACCAGCAGGACCAGTGGCCGGTGCCGTTCCTGGTCCGCCACCTGCTGCACGGGCGCAACCTCCAGGAGGCGATCGACGCACCGACGTGGCACTCGACGCACGTGCCGTCGTCGTTCTACCCGCGGGAGCAGGTGCCCCGCGGGCTCGTCGCCGAGTCGCGCCTGGGCGTCGGCACGCTCGCGGACCTCGCCCGGCGCGGCCACGCGGTGCAGGACGCCGGGCCGTGGTCCCTCGGGCGGCTCAGCGCCACCGGCGTGCGGGCCGACGGGATGCTCCGGGCCGCTGCCAACCCGCGCGGGATGCAGGGGTACGCCGTCGGGCGGTAAGCCCGTGACGTGCAGCGGACCGCGTGGGTACGGTCCGCTGGTGACGCCCCCCACCAGCGACGACGCACCTCCGCCGCGCGTGCGCGTCGAGACCTTCGTGCGCGTCGACGGTGAGTTCCGCCCCGTCGGGGAGCTCACGCGCTACGACGGGAGCTGCACGTACGTCCCGGGTGCGATCGTCCTCGCGGTCGACGAGTTCGAGCTGCTGTCCCTCGACCTGTGGGACGACGTCGACTGGCTCTGGCCGTTCGTCATCCAGGCGCTCGACGAGTGCCGGCGCACCGGCTCGGGCCGCACGATGTTCCCGGACCAGCCGATCACGTTCTCCGCCGAGACGATGCCGCGCCGGCCGGGGTACCTGCTCGTCTCGGTGACGAGCTCGACGTCCCGACGCCGAGTCGTCGCACCGGCCGACGAGCTGTACGCGGCCGTCGCCCGCGCCGGGCAGGCGTGGTTCGACCAGTTCGGCTGGTTCTGCGCGGTCCAGGCGCCCCGGGAGGAGTCGATCCTCGCCGGCTGGCTGGCGACGTAGCGGGCGCGCGGGCGGGTCGAGGCGACGGCGCTCCCGCCTCCCCCTGTGCGCCCGACGCGCCTCAGAGCTGCTCGCGCGCGTCCATGAGCGCGAAGCCCAGCAGGTTCAGCCCGAGCCAGCGTGACGGCCGCTCCGCGTCGGGGTCGCCCGCGGCGCGCCCGATTCCCCAGACCCGGTCGACGGGGCTCGCCTCGACGAGGACCTGGTCACCGGTGCGACGCAGGACGCCGGCGAGGTCGGGGTACTCGCGGAACTTGGCGAGCGTCCCCGCGAGCACGATGCCGTACCGCTCGCGCGCCCACGTGTCGTCGTCGAACCCGCGCACCGCCGCACCCGCCGCCTTGGCCGCTCCCGGGCTCGGGGCGTCGAGCACGGCCCGCAGGCCGGCGTCGTCCCCGAACAGGCGCGCCTTTCCGGCCATCATCCAGTGCTCCGCGGTCGGGTAGGTCACGCCGTCGACGGTGAACGGCGCGGGCCACCACTGGCTGAAGCAGCCGCGGCCGGTGCTGCCGTCCTTCTCGGGCCGGTGCGACCAGAACAGCACGACCTTGACCCGCTCCCCCGCGGCGTCCGCGGCGCGCAGCGCGGCCAGGCGCTCCTCGGGGCTCGGCGGCGCGGGGGCCGGTCCCGGGGGCGCGCCGGCCGCCCGGGCGCGGGAGTCGCGGCGCGGGTCGTCCGACCGTCCGGGTACCTGGTGCACCGCTGCATCCTGCCGCACCGACGGGCGCGCTCGCGTTGCCCTCGCCCGCGCACGCTGCCTAGGGTCGGTGCGGGCGACGTGCCCGGCGACGGCGCCGGGCCGGATCGGAGACGCACCGCATGACCCTCGCACCCACCACGACCGGCACGGCCGACGCGCTCCTGGCGAGCCCGGGCCGCAGGCGGCTCGATATCGGTTTCCACCACCGTCGCGCGTGCACGGCGCGCACCCGGTGAGCGCCTCGACGACCGGCCCCGCCGCGCCGGCCCCGCCCGTGCACCCCGCCTGGCTGCCCGACGCCGCGCTCGCCCCGCTCGGCGCCGGGCACGTGCTGCTGCTGACCGGGGAGGACGAGTCGGCCACCGACCCCGTCCTGCCGACCGTGGAGGCCGAGCTGCGCCGCGCGACGGCGGCGCACGGCGGGAGGCTCTCGCTGCGGCACGGCGGCGACCCGGGCGCAGATGTGCGGCTCGTGCTCGCGACGACCGCCGCTGCACCGCCGCCACCGCCGACCGGCGCCGCGGACGCCACCCCCGACGACCGGCCCTGGCCGGCGCTCGTCCGGCGCGTGCTCGACGACCCCGGCGACCTGCCCCCCGAGTCGTTCCGCCTCGTGCGCGACGCCGGCGTGACGGTCGTCGTCGCGTCGTCGGGCCCGGGGCTGCTCCACGGGCTGCACCACGTCGTCCGCGAGGCCGCGGCCCACCCGGGGCGCACGGACCGCGCCCCGGCCGACGAGGTCCACGCCCCGGCCCAGGCGGTCCGCATGCTCGACCACTGGGACAACGTCGACGTGCACGACGTGATGGGCCAGGTCGAGCGCGGGTACGCCGGCGGGTCGATCTTCTACGACCGGGGCGCGCTGCGGACGGACCTGAGCCGCGCGGAGGAGTACGCGCGGCTGCTCGGCTCGATCGGGATCAACCGCGTCGGGCTCAACAACGTCAACGTGCACGCGCGCGAGGCCCGGCTGCTCACCGACGGGCTGCCCGACGTCGCGCGTCTCGCGGCGGTCTTCCGGCCGCACGGCATCCGGGTGCACCTCTCGGTGTCCTTCGCGGCGCCGATGACGGTCGGCGGGCTGCCCACGGCGGACCCCCTCGACGAGGACGTCCGGCGCTGGTGGGCCGAGGCGACCGCCGCGGTGTACCGGGCCGTCCCCGACTTCGGCGGGTACGTCGTCAAGGCCGACTCCGAGGGGCAGCCCGGACCGTTCGCGTACGGGCGCGACCACGCGGACGGCGCGAACCTCCTGGCGCGGGCCCTCGCACCGTTCGGCGGGACGGTGTTCTGGCGCGCGTTCGTGTACGACCACCACCAGGACTGGCGCGACCGCTCGACCGACCGGGCCCGCGCGGCGTACGACCACTTCGCGCCGCTCGACGGCCGGTTCGACGAGAACGTCGTGCTGCAGGTCAAGCACGGGCCCCTCGACTTCCAGACGCGTGAGGCCGTCTCGCCCGTGGTCGCCGCGATGCCGCGGACCCGGCTCGCCGTCGAGCTGCAGGTCACGCAGGAGTACACCGGCCAGCAGCGGCACGCGTGCTACCTCGCGCCGTGGTGGCGCGAGATCCTCGACTTCCGGCCGTGGGGCGAGGGCGCGACGGTGGCCGACGTCGCGATCGGGAACGGTCCCGGCGGGCGGCCGGGTGCGCTCGTCGCCGTCTCGAACGTGGGCGACGACCCGTTCTGGACCGGGCACCCGCTCGCGCAGGCGAACCTCTACGCGTTCGGACGCCTCGCGTGGGACCCGACGCTCACGCCGGAGACTGTCCTCGACGAGTGGGCCGGGCTCACGTTCGGCCCGGACCCCGAGGTGCGCGCCGGGCTGCACGCCGTCCTCGACGACTCGTGGCTCACGTACGAGGGCTACACCGCGCCGCTCGGCGTGGGGTTCATGGTGCAGCCCGGGCACCACTACGGCCCCGCCGTCGACGGGTACGAGTACTCGCCGTGGGGCACCTACCACTTCGCCGACCGCGACGGGATCGGCGTCGACCGCACCCGCGCGACGGGCACCGGGTACACCGGGCAGTACCCGGCGCCGTGGCGCGACGTGTACGAGGACCTCGCGACGTGCCCCGACGAGCTGCTGCTGTTCTTCCACCACGTCCCGTACGGCCATGTGCTGCACAGCGGCAGCACGGTGATCCAGCACGTGTACGACACGCACTTCGCCGGCGTCGCCCGCGTCGAGGAGCTGGTCGCGACGTGGGCGTCCCTCGCAGGACGCGTGCCGGGCGACGTCCACGCGCGCGTGACCGAGCTCCTCGACGAGCAGCTGCGCAGCGCCCGGGAGTGGCGCGACCAGCTCACCACCTACTTCTTCCGGAAGTCCGGCGTGCCCGACGCGCGGGGTCGCCGGATCTACTGACGACGGACTGCTCACCCCGGCGCGCTCGTCTCGTCAGACAGCTCCGCCGGGCCGTACCGTGGTCGTGCGCGCGGGTGGGACGCAGCCGCGCGAGGCCCTCGGGGGCGCAGGCAGGCGGGGGACCATGCCACAGGACCGACGGCTCGTGCAGGCGGTGGCGCGGCTGTCCGCGGCCGCCACGCTCGACGCGGACCCCGGCGACATGCTGCGGGAGCTGTGCGTCGCCGCCGCTCGCGCGATCCCCGTCGACAGCGTCGGCGTGATGGAGGTCGAGGCCCGCGACGGGCGCCGGGAGACCGTCCGGTTCGTCGCCGTCGAGGGGCGCGTCGCGCCCGCCGAGGCGGTGCAGGAGGCGCTGCAGCTCGGCCCGTGCCACGACGCGGTCATGACGCAGGACGTGGTCGTCGTCGAGGACCTCGGCCGCATGCACGACGCCTGGGGTCCCTTCGTCACGACCGCGCTGGCGGTCGAGGTCCAGGCGGTCGTCGCCGTGCCGCTCCTCAGCCGCGGGATGGTCTGGGGCACGCTCGACATGTACCGGCGCGTGGCGGGGCCCTGGGACGAGCGCGAGATCGAGGCGGCCCGGCTGCTCGCCGACGTCGCCGTGTCCTACCTCGTGATGGCCCACGACCGCGACGAGGCCCGCGCGGCGCGGCGGGAGATCGAGCACCGCGCGCTGCACGACCAGCTCACCGACCTGCCCAACCGGAGCCTGCTGTTCGACCGCATGTCCCACGCCGTCGCCGTGGCGCAGCGCACCGGCAAGGCCCTCGCGGTCGCGTTCCTCGACCTCGACGGGTTCAAGGGCGTGAACGACAGCCTCGGCCACGCCGGCGGAGACGTCGTCCTCGTCGAGGTCGCCCGGCGGCTCGTCGCCACCGCTCGCACGGCCGACACCCTGGCGCGCCTGGCCGGCGACGAGTTCGTGCTGCTGTGCGAGGACGTCCCGCCCGAGCCCGAGCCGCGCGCGCGTGCCGTCCGGGCGCTCACCGAGCGGCTCGCGCGGGCGTTCGGTGAGCCGATGAGCGTTGCGGGCACGGCGCTGCCGGTGACCGCGAGCATCGGCGTCGTCGTCATCCGGCCCCGCGCGGGGGCGTCACCCGACGAGCTGCTCCACGCCGCCGACTCGGCGATGTACGAGGCGAAGGCGCACGGCCCGGGCGCGGTCGTGGTGCACGACCGGGTCGACACCCTGTCGGCGTGAGGCCCCGCCAGGTCACGCCTCGGTGACGAACCGCTCCTCGACGTCCGCGACCACCGGGCCCGCGTTGCGCAGGAGCAGCCCCACGAGCACCGACGCGAGCAGCGCGAGCACCCAGTCGGACGCGAACAGCACGATCCCGGTCGCGAGCACCCCGAGCGACGCGGCACCGAGAGTCACCCCAGGTCGCCGCGCGAGGAAGTACCCGGCGAGGCGCGCGGCGTCCCGCGTGCGGAACGAGAACAGCGAGACGAGCACGAGCATGTGCGCGCACCACAGCACGAGCCCGAGGCTCAGGACGCCCAGGAGCGGCGCGAGCACCGGCCCGCCGGGGACGGAGCCGAGGTGCGTGAGGTTGGTCGCGAGCACGGCC
The DNA here is from genome assembly GCF_047229345.1 of Cellulomonas jepli. Taxonomy (NCBI): domain Bacteria; kingdom Bacillati; phylum Actinomycetota; class Actinomycetes; order Micrococcales; family Cellulomonadaceae; genus Cellulomonas; species Cellulomonas jepli. The sequence continues at coordinate 67,810 of NZ_JBFTER010000006.1, forward strand.
ATCACCACCAGGAACGGGACCCAGAACCGCAGCACGTCGAGCCAGTTCAGCCGGTACCCGCGCCAGAAGTGCCCCGCGGGGCGCAGGTCCGGGTCCCGGCGGTAGGCGCGCAGCGCGAACAGGGCCGCGGAGAGCGACGGACCGAGCGGCACGAGCGCGAACGCGACGAGCGGGACGTTGCTCGCGTCGCGGGCCAGGAGGGGCAGGACGAGCAGCCCCGGGGCCGCGGTCAGCACGAGCAGGGCCTCCACGACGAGGTACCAGTACGCCGTCGCGGAGGCCCGCGCGAGCACGCCCGTGCCGATCTCGCCGGGCTGCTCACGGGCCGTCACCTGAGTCATCCTCGCTCCTGCGCGGCCGCGGCGCCGGGCGCGGCGCTCGCACCGCCGCGTGAGCCCGGCCCGGTGGCGTCGCTGGGCACCGCGCCGAGCAGGCGCCGGTCGTCGACCCAGGGCGGCGTCTCGTCGCGCACCGGCAGCACCTCGACGAGCGCGACGCCGTGCCGGCCGAGCGCGACGTCGAGGTCGGCCCGCCCGTCGCGGACGGTCACGGACCGGTGGTCGAGGGCGGGCTCCGCGCAGTCGTGCAGCAGCCCGAGCTGGCGCTCGGTCGGGTTCGCGGGCCGCCCGAGCTCGCGCCACGCCGCCCAGGCGTTGCCGCGCTCGGCGTCGACGGAGCGCTGCATCGCGAACGCCGTGGCGCCGTCGGGCACTCCCCCGAGCGGCACCGACAGCCGCACGACGTGCCCGGGCCCGTCCCCGCCGTCGTCCGCCTCCGTACCGCCCACCGGCTGCCACGCCAGCACCGTGACGCGCCCGTCGTCGTCCCGGCACACGAGGTGGTCCTCGCCGCGCGCGAGGACGTGCGTGCCCATGCGGGCCAGGAACGCGTAGAGGTGGAACGTCGGCTTGCGGACCTGCCGGTGCGTCAGCAGCCCGAACCCGCCGTGGAAGAGCGCCGTCGGGATGTTCTCCTCCTCGAACACGTCGCTGAACGTCCAGTAGGAGAAGGAGTCGGCGTGCTCGCCGCCGGCCGCGAGCACCGGCGCGAGGTAGGCCGCGTTGTAGGCGGTGTCGTGGACCGGGTTGTCGGGCCGGTAGGAGGTGTTGAACTCGGTGATGTGGACGGGGAGGTCCGCGAGCGCGGTGCCCGCGAGGTGCCGGCGGGGTGCGGCGAACTGGTCGAGCAGCGCCTGCGGGTGGGTGAGCGTCTGGTAGGTCCCGAAGGGCACGTGCTGCGCCGGCCCGGAGCTGTAGGCGTGCCGGCTCACGAAGTCGACGGGCACGTCGCGCGCGGTCACGAAGTCGGCGAACGGCGCCCACCACTCGTCCGACCCCGGGGAGATCGCCGGCCCGCCGACCTGCAGCGACGCGTCGACGTCCTTCACGGCCCGGGCCGTGACCTCGTACAGCCGGAGGTACTCGGCCTGGTCGGCGCCCTGCCAGAAGACCGTGAGGTTCGGCTCGTTCCACACCTCGACCGGCCAGGTGCGCACCTCCTCGATCCCGTACCGGTCCACGAGGTGCCGCAGCGTCGCGCGCACGAGCGCGGCCCACTCCTCGTAGGACCGCGGCGGGGTCACGTTGCCCTTCCACCAGAACACCGTCTGGTCGCCCGACGCGAGGCCCGACGGCATGAACCCGAGCTCGAGGAACGGGCGGATGCCGAGCCGCAGCCACGCGTCGACGACCTGGTCGAGGTACGTGAACGCGTGCCGCACGTGCCGGACGCCGTCGACCTCGTACGGCCGGTGCAACCCGAGGTCGTCGCTGAGCAGCCCGTGCCCGCGCACGTGCCGGAACCCGATCTCGCGCTGCACGAGCGCGAGCGACTCCTGGTGGTCCTGGCGCAGGGCGAGGTTGAGCCGGCCGGTCCCCACGCACGCGCGCCAGGCGTCGCCGAGCGGTCCGAGGGGCTCGTGGGGGACGGTGACGCGCGCGGTGCTCACGGGGTCTCCTTCGGGGTGGACATGCCACCGTCCGGTCGCGGGCGAGGGGGGCGCGCGACCGGACGGCGGCGTTCGGGGTCCCGGCGGCTCAGCGTGCGCCGCACCCGCCGGGGTGGTGCGAGGTCAGCCGTTCTCCTCCGCGAAACGCTGGTGCGCGCCGTTGACCGCGTCCATGAACGGCCCGAGGTTCATGCCCTCGAGCTCGGTGACGTACGCGTCCCACTCGCTCAGCGGGCGGTCACCGAGGATGAACTGCAGCGTGTTCGCCTCGACGAAGTCGGTCAGGGCCGTCTGGTAGAGGCTGACCTGCTCGCGCTCGATCTCGTCGAGCGGGTACGGCGGGGCGACCGGGACGGCCTCCTTGGTGGCCATCTCCTCCTGCCAGGCGAGCTCCTCCTCGTCGAGCATCGAGTAGACGAGGTCGGTCGTGGAGCCCTGCGCGAGCAGGAACACGCCGTTGTTGAAGCCGTAGTCGACGTTCAGCTGCGTCGGCGCGCCCGGGTTGAGGCCGAGGTACGTGATGTCGCTCGCGAGGGTGCGGGTGCCGTCGTCGGCCTTCTCGTACGTCTCCCCCTCGACGCCCCACTTCGCGAACTCGAGGCCCTCGTCGGAGTAGTACAGCCAGTCGATGAGCTGCAGGGTCGCGACGAACGTCTCCTCGTCGGCCACGCTCGAGGAGAGCATGATGCCGCTCTCGAGGCGGGTCCCCGCGGTGAGGTCACCGGCAGGGCCGGACGGGACGCGGATCTTCTCGAACTGCGCGCCGGTGTTGCCCTGCTCGGCGAACGTCGCGCGGTGGCGCAGCATCTCCTGGCGGTTCGTGCTCATCGCGAACGACTGGCCCGAGATGAGCTTCTGCTCGGCCGCGGCGTCCTCCTGCGTGAGGCTCTCGGGGTCCATCAGCCCGTCCTCGACGAGGCCGTGGAAGTACTCGACCATGTCGCGGTACTCGTCGGTCGCACCGGCGTAGACGAACTCCTCGGCGTCGGCGTCCCACTGCACGCCCGAGCTGTAGCCCCAGCCGCCGATCGTCCCGAAGCCCGGCGCCGCGACGTTGAGCAGCGAGCCGAGCGACGTCGGGTTGCTCCAGCGGTCCGAGAACGGGTACCCCGCCGGGTTCGCGGCCTTGACCTTCGCGAACGACTCCGCGAGGTCCTCCCACGTCTCGGGCTCGGTCTCGGCACCGGCGGCCTCGAACACGTCGGTGCGGATGCCGATCGTGTAGTCCGGGCGCGGTGCCTCGAGCAGGCCGGGCAGCAGGTAGTACTTGCCGTCCTCCTGGCGGAGCTGGTCGAGGTACGGCTCGAGCTCCCACTCCTCGATCTTCGCCTGGAAGTTCGGCATGAGGTCGACGTAGTCGCTCACCGGGAGGATCGCGCCCGAGGCCACGAACGGCGCCTCCTGGCCGGGATAGGTCACGGGGATGATCGACGGCGCGTCGCCCGCACCGATGAGCAGGCTGCGGCGCTGCTCCCAGTCGCTCAGCGGCGCCAGGACCGTCTCGAACGAGACCTTGTTCTTCTCCTCGAGCTCCGTGAAGAAGAGCCAGTCCTCCTGGATGGGGTAGTTCGGGTGGTCGCGGTAGAGCAACGAGAGCTCGATGGGCTCGGTCGCGACGAACGTGTCGCCGACCCCGAAGTCGTCCATCGCGCCGACCCGCTTGCCGTCGAGCGCCGCCGAGTCGGCGGTCGTGCCCTCGTCGCCCTCGTCGTCCCCGCCGCTCGAGCAGGCACCGAGGCCGAGGGCGAGCACGCCCACGGTCAGCCCGGTGATCAGGCGCGTGCGCCTCGTGGTCATCGTCGTTCCTTCCGTCGTCGGCCGCCGTTGGCCGTGCGGGGTGGGGTTCCCGTTCAGGGACGCGTCACTGCTTGACCGCGCCGAGCATCACGCCCGACACGAAGTACTTCTGGACGAACGGGTACAGCAGGACGATGGGCAGCACGGTGAGCACCATCGTCACGGACTGGATGTTCGACGCGATCTGCGTGACGTTCTCGGACGAGCCGCCGCCCACGGACGTCGCGGTCGTCGCACCCGCGATGAGGTTCCGGAGGTACATGGTCACGGGGAACATCTCGGCGCGGTCGAGGTAGAGGAACGCGGAGAACCACGAGTTCCAGAAGAAGACCGCGTAGAACAGCACCATCGTGGCGATGACCGCCTTGCTCAGCGGGAGCACGATGCGCAGGAGCGTCCCGTACGTGCTGAGCCCGTCGATCGCGGCGGCCTCCTCGAGCTCCGTCGGGAGGTTCTCGAAGAACGACTTCATGACGAGCAGGTTGAACACGGAGATCGCGTTCGGGACGACGATCGCCCAGATCGTGTTCGTGAAGCCGAGGGCGTTGATGAGCACGTAGTTCGGGATCAGGCCGCCGTTGAAGAACATGGTGAACACCGCGATGCCGATGAGCACGTTCCGCCCGCGCAGCGCGCGCTTGGAGATCGCGTAGGCGAACGTCGTGGTCAGCACGATCGAGATCGCGGTCGCGACGACGGTGTACACGACGGTGTTCCGGTAGTTGACCCAGAACAGGCGGTCGGACATCACGAGCTGGTAGGTCTCGAGGTTGAAGCCCCGGGGGACGACGTTGACCTGGCCGGCGTTGATGTACGCCTCGCCGCTGAAGGACTGCGCGACGATGTTCACGAACGGGTACAGCATCACGACCATCACCAGCACGAGCAGCGTCGCGTTGGCGACCCGGAACGCACGGTAGGAGCGGCTGTCCTTGAGGCCGGTCGGGTGCGGGGCCTTCTCGAGGCGCCGCGCGAGGGCGGTCGGGTCGGTGGTCACCACAGGCTCGTCCCCACGGTGCGGCGCGAGATCGCGTTGGCGGACAGGATGAGCGTGAGCCCGATGAGCGACTCGAACAGGCCGATCGCGGTCGCGTAGCTGAAGTTGCTCGACGAGATGCCGACGCGGAACAGGTACGTCGAGATGACGTCGGCCGTCGAGTACACGAGGGGGTTGTAGAGCAGCAGGATCTTCTCGAAGCCGACTGCCATGAACGTGCCGATGTTGAGGATCAGCAGCGTGACCATCGTCGGGCGGATGCCGGGCAGCGTGACGTGCCACGTCTGCTTCCAGCGGTTCGCGCCGTCGATGCGCGCGGCCTCGTAGAGGTTCTGGTCGACGGTCGTGAGCGCGGCGAGGTAGAGGATCGTCCCCCAGCCGACGGTCTGCCAGACCTCCGAGCCGATGTACACCGTCCGGAACCACTCCGCCTCCTGCACGAAGTTCACCGGGGAGCCGCCGACGAGCTCGATGAGCTGGTTGACGGTGCCCCGCAGCGAGAGCAGCTGGAACACCATGCCGACGACGATCACGACCGACATGAAGTGCGGCAGGTAGGAGACGGTCTGCACGAGCCGCTTGAACCTCGGGGACCGCAGCTCGTTGAGCAGGAGCGCGAGGACGATGGGCAGCGGGAACGCGATCGCGAGGCTCAGCGCGCCGAGGACCAGCGTGTTCTGGAAGACCTTCCAGAACGTCGGGTCGTTGATGAAGAGCTCGACGTACCGCAGGCCGACCCACTCGTCGCCGAAGATGCTGCTCCCGGGGCGGAACCGGCGGAACGCGATGACGTTGCCGAGCATCGGCACGTACCGGAACACGAGGAAGAACAGCAGCGGGAGCACGACGAGCGAGTAGAGCTGCCAGTCGCGGCGCAGGGCCCGGCGCCAGCCGCGTCGGGACGGTCGGGTGCCGCGTGCGGCCGGAGGCCCGGCGACGGTCGCGAGGGCGGCCGCCGAGCCGGCACTGCCCGCACCGGCGAGCGGGCCTGACGAGCCGCCCGCCGAGCCGGTGACGACAGGGTCGTGGACGGTCACCTCACGGCCCCCTCTCGCCAGGACAACGCTATCCCGGCATCGAAACTATCGACGTCGGTGTCGATACGTGGACCCTAGGCGACGGGTGAAGTCGGGTCAAGGCTGGGCCTTCCGAGGGCAGTCCTGCCGCACGCCACGCACCCTTTCACCCGCGCGAGTGATAGCGCGCACACTGCCGTGACCTGCATGTATACAACCGCAACTTTCGAAACGAATCGATATAGACGAGTCGCGGCTGCGGCACGGCCCCATCGCCGCGCGGAGGCGCCGGGCGGGCCTAGCCGAGCCCCGCCGCCCCCTCGGTGTGACCGGCGGCACCCACCCAGATCGTTGCCACAGACAACCTTCGTGGTAAAGTTGCTTCCGGCAACTAAGGAGGACGCCACCGTGACCGCCAGCTCGTCCCGCACCCTGCTCACCGCGATCGAGGACCTCGCCCGCGCCCAGCGCGAGACCGGCGCCCTGCTCGCCCGCGAGCTCGACTGCCCCCGCGCCGGGCTCACCCTCGTGCGCGTGCTCCACCGGCTCGGTCCGCTGCCCGTCGGCGACCTCGCCGAGCGCCTGCGCATCGACATCTCGGTCGCGAGCCGTCAGGTCAGCGCGCTCGTCGACGCAGGGCTGGTCCACCGGACCGCGCCCGACGGACCCGGCGCCGACCGGCGCGTGCGCACCGTCGCCCTGACCGCGCGCGGCGCCGAGCTCGCCGCCCGCAGCCGCGCGCACCTCGAGGCGCGGGCCGGCGAGGCGTTCGCCGGCTGGACGCCCGACGAGCTCACGGCAGCCGCCGTCCAGCTCCAGAAGATCACCGCCGCGATCCAGTCGCTGCCCCCGGCCCACCACGTCACCACCCGCGCCGGCACCACCCCGGCCGTCACCACGGCGGCCGTCACCTCAGCACCCGTCACCGCACCCCCCACCCGAGAGCAGATCCACGCGTGAGCACACCACCGCAGACCCCCCGCCCCGCCGCCCCCGACGAACAGCGCACCACGACCGCGGTCGCGACCGCCGGGAGCCCGTCCGCCTCCCCCGCCGCCGCCCCCATGAACCGCCGCGAGGTGCTCGAGGCGCTGTCCGGGATCCTCCTCGGCATGTTCGTCTCGATCCTCGCGACGAGCGTCGTGTCGTCCTCGCTCCCCCGGATCATCAGCGACCTGTCCGGCACCCAGTCGTCGTTCACCTGGGTCGTCGTCGCGACCCTCCTGACCACCACCATCTCGACGCCCATCTGGGGCAAGCTCGCCGACCTCGTCGACCGCAAGCTCCTCGTGCAGCTCGCGCTCGTCGTCTCCGTCGTCGCGTCGGCCCTCGCCGGGCTCTCGCAGAACGTCGAGACGCTGATCGCGATGCGCGCCCTCCAGGGCATCGGCGCCGGCGGCCTCATGGCGCTCGGCACCGTCCTGATCGCCGACATCCTGTCGCCGCGCGAGCGCGGCAAGTACATGGGCCTCATGGGCGGCGTCATGGGCGTCGCGATGATCGGCGGGCCGCTGCTCGGCGGTGCGCTGACGGACAGCGTCGGCTGGCGCTGGAACTTCTTCGTCGGCCTGCCGTTCGCCGTGGCCGCGATCGTCGTCCTCCAGCGCACGCTGCACCTGCCCCGACGTCCCCGTCGCGTCGTCCGGATCGACTACGCGGGCGCCGCGCTCATCTCCGCCGGCATCGCCGGGCTGCTCCTGTGGGTCACGTTCGCGGGCCAGAACTTCGACTGGCTCTCGTGGCAGACCGCCGCGATGGTCGGCGGCTCGGTCGTCGCGCTCGTCGCCGCGGTGTTCGTCGAGCAGCGCGCCGCAGAACCGATCATCCCGCTGCACCTGTTCCGCAACCGCACGCTCGTCCTCGCGGTCGTCGCGAGCGTCGCCGTCGGTGTCGCGCTGTTCGGCACCTCGGTGTTCCTCAGCCAGTACATGCAGGTCGCCCGCGGCCGCACGCCCACCGAGTCCGGTCTGCTCACCATCCCGATGATCGTCGGGCAGCTCGTCACCTCGACCATCGGCGGGCGCCTCGTGACCCGCACGGGCCGCTACAAGACGATCATGACCGTCGGTGCCGTCGTGCTCGGCGCGGGCCTGGCCCTCATGGGGACCATCCACTACGACACGAGCTTCGTCGCCGTGAGCGCCTGGATGTTCCTGCTCGGCGCGGGCGTCGGCCTGCTCATGCAGAACCTCGTGCTCGCCGCGCAGAACACCCTCGACGTCCGCGAGGTCGGCTCGGGCACGTCCACCGTCGCGTTCTTCCGGACGCTCGGCGGCACCGTCGGGGTCTCCGCACTCGGTGCGGTGCTCGCCAACCACGTCACGACCCGCATCTCCGACGGGCTCGCGGCGCTCGGCGTCGACACGAGCGCGCTCGCGGGCGGCACCAGCGCGGTGCCCGACGTCGGCACCCTCCCCGGTCCGGTCCGCACCGTGGTCGAGTCCGCCTACGGCGACTCCGTCGCGGACCTGTTCCTGTACTGCGTGCCGCTCGCGGTCGTCGCGCTCGTCGCGGTGCTGCTGCTCACGGAGGTGCCGCTCGGCCGGCGCTCGGGCCTCGAGCAGCTCGCCGCGCAGCAGGCGGGCGCCGAGGACGCCGCGGGCACCGCGTCGACCGAGCCCGGGCAGGAGCTCGCGGCGCGGTCCACGGCCGACGCCTCGGACGCGGACGGCGCCCGCGAGACGGTGCGCTCGGGCGCGTGACGTCCCCCAGGGCCGGTCGCGGGCAGGTGCCCGCGGCCGGCCCTCGTCGTCGCCCGGGCGGACGGGCCGCGCCGGGTGCGGCGGCGTCCGTCAGGATGGTCCCGTGAGCACCTCGGCACCGACCCCCGGCGGGACCAGCGGCGACGCGCTGCAGCACGTCGAGCACGAGCTCGGCCTCCTGCTGCGGCGCGCACGCGCCAGCTCGGCACGCATGGCGGCGCGGGTGCACCCCGACCTCGAGCCTGCGGCCTACCCCCTGCTCGCGCACATCGCCCAGAACCCCGACGTCCGGGCCCGCGAGATCGCCGCGCACATCGGGGTCGGCAAGGGCACGATGTCGCGCCAGCTCGCCCGGCTCGAGGAGCTCGCGCTCGTGGAGCGCCGCCCGGACCCCGAGGACTCGCGCGGCCAGCTCATCCGCCTCACCCCCGAGGGGCTGCGCCGCGTCGAGGGCGCCAAGGTCGCGCGGCGACAGTTCTTCGGGGCCGCCCTGGGTGCGTGGACGGACGACGAGATCGGGAACCTGGCCGACCAGCTCGCACGGCTCAACGCCGACCTGGAGGCCGCGGCCCGCCGCCGCACGGACTGAGGCCCGCGCCCGTCCCCGTCCGTCGGTCCGGCGGTCGGTGCGGTCAGCGCTGCCAGGTGGTGCGCTGGCGGGCGATCGCCGTGACGGCGTCGACCCGGGGCGCCTCGAGGCGCTCGGGCAGGCCGCGGAAGATGCCGGGCACGTCGTGCCGGGCGACGACGAGCGGCTCGTCGGGCTGCTCGTCCGGGTGCAGGTCGAGCACGCCCTGCAGCACGAGCACGCCGCGGACGCGCAGCTGCGACCCGACCGCCGAGCGCAGCAGCCCCTGGACCCGCGCGGCCTCGAGCCGGGCGTCGCGCAGGTACGGCACGGGGCGCCCGTCGAGCTCGATCGAGCGGCCCTCGACGCGGACCCGCCTCCCGGGGTGCGCACGCTCGGTCACGGTGAAGATGCCACCCGGGCCGAGCAGCAGGTGGTCGACCACCGTGCCCTGGCGTCCGAGCGGCACGCCGTGCACCACCTGCCAGCCCTCCTGCGTGAGCCGGTCGAGGCGCGTGCGGACCGACCCGCCGCGCTCGCGCCGGGCGTGCTCCGCCGCGCTGCCGGTCCCCTCGGCCAGGGGGCCGTCGAGCGCGTCCAGCGTGCCGAGCCGCTTGTCGAGCGTGAGCGGGAGCACGAGCTCGGTGACGTCCGCGCGCAGGTACGCCTGCGCCGCGCGGCGCACGCCGGCCTCCGCCGCGGGCTGGTCGATGATGACCTCGCCCGACTGCAGGTCGACGCAGCCGAGCCGCGCCCCGGACTCGCCCGTGACGTACAGGCGGTCGGCGCCGTACCGGCGCCACCGTCGCACGATCAGGGCCTCGTCCACGTGAACCATTATCGGCATCCGCGGCCCCTCTCTGAACCCGCTTCCCGAACGCGTGACGCCTCGTCGCGCATGCGGACGGCGTGTCGTCCCCCGAGCGGACGTGTCGCGGCCGTCGCCACCCCGGGCGGACCTGTGGGGGCCGTCACGACCCCGGGCGGACGTGTCGCGCCGTCGCCACCCCGGGCGGACGTGTCGCGGCTCCCGGGCGAGCCTCGTGCCCCTCACGGGGAAGATGGGGACATGCGCCTCCTCCTCGTCCGCCACGGCCAGACGTCCTCGAACGTCGGCCGCAACCTCGACACCGCCGAGCCGGGCGCGGATCTCACCCCGCTCGGCGAGCGCCAGGCCCGGGCACTGCCCGCCGTGCTCGCGGGCGAGGGGATCGGCGCGATCTACGTCTCGAACCTCGTGCGGACCCAGCAGACCGCGGCGCCGCTCGCCCGCGCGCTCGGCCTCGACGTGCACGTCCGCCCGGGGCTGCGCGAGATCTCCGCAGGGTCGCTCGAGATGGCCGACGACCTGCCGTCGATCCGGCTCTACGTCGACACGATGCTGCGGTGGGCCGCCGGCGACCTGGACGCCCGGCTGCCCGGCGGGGAGTCCGGGGCGGCGACGCTGAGCCGGTTCGACCGCGTCGTCGAGGAGGCCGCCGCCACGTCCGACGTCGCGGTCCTCGTGAGCCACGGGGCGATGATCCGCGCGTGGGCCGGGGCCCGCTGCGAGGAGGTGACGGTCGAGCTCGCGGCCGAGAACCCGCTCTCGAACACCGGTGCCGTGCTGCTCAGCGGCACGCCGGGGCGGTGGCGGCTCGACGAGTGGCACGCCGAGGCGCTCGGCGGCGCGCTCGTCGACGACCCGGCGCACGACGGACCGGCGGGCGAGCCGGTCCCGGTCGACGCGGCCGCGCCGGGCTCTGGTGCGCAGGGCGGCGCGGGCGGGCCGGGCCCCGGCGCGCACGGGGGCGCGGGCGTGCAGCGCGCGGACGGGCAGGACGCGGGTGCGGCTCGTGGGCGACCCGCGGCGCGTGGGTAGCGCTCCGGCGCACGCCGGAACCTGCGGTGACGGGCTCGACGAGGTCGTCCGCCGCCTCCGTGCCGCGGTGCCGGACCGCGGCAGGGCGCTCGTCGCGGTCGACGGGATCGGCGGCAGCGGCAAGAGCACGTTCGCGGCGGCCCTCGCGCAGCGCGTCGACGACCGGCCGGTCCTCGTGCTGCACGCCGACGACTTCCTGCACCCGTCCGCGACCCGGCACGCGCGCGGGCGGCTCTCGCCCGAGGGGTTCTGGCTCGACGCGTACGACTACGGCGCGCTGACCGGCTGGGCGCTCACCCCGCTGGGGGCGGGCGGCGACGGGCTCTACCGCACGCACGCGCTGGACCACCTGGCCGACCGCGCCGTCCGGCCGGACCCGGTGCAGGCACCCGCCGACGCGCTCGTGGTCGTCGAGGGCACGTTCCTGCACCGCGACGAGCTCGTGGGGTCCTGGGACTTCTCGGTGTACCTCGACGTGCCGTTCGCGGTGGGACACGGCCGCCTCGCGCTGCGCGACGGGATCGACCCGGACCCGGAGCGCGGTCCGCTGCGCCGGTACACCGGTGCGCAGCGCCTGTACCTCGACGCCGCCGCGCCGTGGGAGCGCGCCTCGGTCGTCCTCGACACGACCGACGCCGCGCACCCGCGGATCATCGACGCGTCGGCGGCCGCGGCCGCACGTTGAGGCGCGGGAGCGGAGCGCGGCCTCGCCACCGCCCGGGTCCGGGTTGCGGTCCTGTGGCGGTGGCGGTGGCGGTGGCGGTCGAGACCAGCAGCGTGTGGGCGGCGTGCACGCCCCGGCGCGACGACGGCCCCCCGCGCGGTGCAGGGGGCCGTCGGCGGCGGTCGTCAGGCCTGGCCCTCCGGGCCTGCCGGCTCGAACGTCAGGCTCACCGAGTTCATGCAGAACCGGTCGCCCGTCGGGGTCTGCGGCGCGTCGTCGAACACGTGCCCCAGGTGCGAGCCGCAGCGTGAGCAGCGGACCTCGGTGCGCACCATCCCGAGCGTGCGGTCGGTGAGCAGCTCGACCCGGTCGCCCGCGAGCGGCGAGAAGAAGCTCGGCCACCCGCAGTGCGAGTCGAACTTGGTGTCGGAGCGGAACAGCTCCTGGCCGCAGCCGCGACAGCGGTAGACGCCCTCGCGCTTCTCGTCGAGCAGCTCACCCGTCCAGGGGCGCTCGGTCCCGGCGCGGCGCAGCACCGCGAACTCCTGCGGCTGGAGCAGCAGCTGCCACTCGTCGTCGCTCCTGCTGACCTCGTAGCGGCTCGTGCCGTCGGTCGGCGTGCTCGTCATGCGCCCTCCTCGTCGTCGCGGGGTTCACCCGTCGACCTGCACAACACCACACCGCGGCGATCTGTGCCCGCGCGTCGCGGACCGGTGAGCCGGCCTCACGTGCGCCCCGCGGCCCGGTCCCGCTTGCGCCGGTACATCGCCGCGTCGGCGTGCCGGACGAGGTCGCGCGCCGTCGTCCCGTCGCGCGGGAAGACCGCCGCTCCGATGCTCACCGTCATCCGGTGCACGGCCTCGTCGACGGTGAACGGCTCGCGCAGCGCCGCGTCGAGGTCGGCGACGACCCGGTCGACCGCGTGGGCCGCGTCGCCCGGGACGCCGGCGAGGACGGCGACGAACTCGTCGCCCCCACGACGCCCGACGACGTCCTGCTCCCGAAGTCGCGACTGCAGGCAGCGGGCGGCGTGCGTGAGGTACACGTCGCCGACGAGGTGGCCGTGCACGTCGTTGACGCCCTTGAACGCGTCGATGTCGAGGAACAGCACGGCCGCCGCCGTGCCGGCCGCGGCCGCACGCTCGAGCACCCGGTGCAGCGCGTCGTCGAACGCCGCCCGGTTGAGCAGGCCCGTCAGGGGGTCGCGCGTCATCGCCTGGACGGCGCGGGTCTGCGCCTCGACCTCGGGGGTCACGTCGTGCTGGACGCCCATGAAGTGCGTGACGGTGCCGGCGCTGTCGCGTGCGACGGAGATGTGGACGTCGTTCCAGAACGACGTCCCGTCCGCGCGGTAGTTGAGCAGCCGCACGCGCGTGAACCGCCCGGAGCGCAGGCCCGCTCCCATCGCGTGCACGGCGGCGCGGTCGGTCGCCGGGCCCTGGAGGAACCGGGCGTTGCGCCCGAGGACGTCCTGCGCCGCGTAGCCCGTCATCACCTCGAACGCACGGTTGACGTAGACGAGCGGGTGGTCCGCCCCGAGGGCGTCCGCGATGGTGATCGGCGTGTCCGCGGCGGCGATGCAGAAGCTGAGCAGGTCCTCCGTCGTGGGCGGGCTCGCGGCCTCACCCACCAGACGCACCCGCGCGCCGGACGGTTCCCACGATCGCCCCCCGATGACGCGGCCAGGACCACCGGACCCCTCGACCATACCGACGGGTCGGGCGGGCGTCAGCCCACCGCAGGACCCGTCCCTCGCGACGTGCCCGAGCCTCGCCGCGGCCTCCCACGACCCGCTCCGTCAGATGACCCCGAGCGCCAGCATCGCGTCCGCGACCCGGCGGAACCCGGCGATGTTGGCGCCGAGCACGTAGTTGCCGGGCGCCCCGAACTCCTCGGCGGTCTCGGCGCAGCGGTCGTGGATGCCCACCATGATCTCGGCGAGCCGCTCCTCGGTGTGCGGGAACGTCCACGAGTCGCGCGACGCGTTCTGCTGCATCTCGAGGGCCGACGTCGCGACCCCGCCCGCGTTGGCGGCCTTGCCGGGGCCGAACAGCACGCCGGAGTCCTGCAGGAGCTGCACGGCGTCCGGCGTCGTCGGCATGTTCGCGCCCTCGGCGACGGCCCGGACCCCGTTGGTCAGCAGCGTGCGGGCGTCGCCTGCGGTGAGCTCGTTCTGCGTCGCGCACGGCAGCGCGACGTCCACGGGGACGTCCCAGACGCTGCCGCCCTCGACGAGCCGTGCCTGCGGGCGGCGGGCCACGTAGTCCGCGGCGCGGCCCCGCTCGACCTCCTTGACCTGGCGGAGCAGGTCCAGGTCGACGCCGGCCTCGTCGACGACGTAGCCGGAGGAGTCGGAGAACGTCACCACGTGCGCGCCGAGCGCCTGAGCCTTCTGGATCGCGTAGGTCGCGACGTTGCCCGCACCGGACACCGAGACGCGCAGCCCGTCGAAGGCAGCACCGCGGGCCGCGAGCATCTGCTCGGCGAACAGGACCGTCCCGTACCCGGTGGCCTCGGTGCGCACGAGCGAGCCGCCCCACGTGAGCCCCTTGCCGGTGAGCACGCCGGACTCGTAGCGGTTGGTGATCCGCTTGTACTGGCCGAAGAGGTAGCCGATCTCGCGGGCGCCGACGCCGATGTCGCCCGCGGGCACGTCGGTGTGCTCGCCGATGTGCCGGTACAGCTCCGTCATGAACGACTGGCAGAACCGCATCACCTCGCCGTCGGAGCGGCCGCGCGGGTCGAAGTCGGCCCCGCCCTTGCCGCCGCCGATCGGCATCCCGCTGAGCGCGTTCTTGAAGATCTGCTCGAAGCCGAGGAACTTGACGATCCCGAGGTACACCGACGGGTGGAACCGCAGCCCGCCCTTGTACGGCCCGAGCGCCGAGGAGTACTCGACCCGGAACCCGCGGTTGATCTGCACGCGCCCCGCGTCGTCGACCCACGGCACCCGGAAGATGATCTGCCGCTCGGGCTCGCACAGCCGCTCGAGCACCGCGCCCTCGGCGTACTGCGGGTGCGCGCGGACCACGGGTCCGAGGGTGTCGAAGACCTCGCGGACGGCCTGGTGGAACTCGGCCTCCCCCGGGTTGCGGCGCAGCACCTGCGCGTAGATCGGTTCCAGCGCGCTGTCCACGCCCACTCCTCGGCTCGCCCGTTCCTGTCGCTCGACAGGTTACGCGGGACCGCCGGCGGGCCGGTCGTCGTCTCGCCCGCGCCCGTCGTACCGCAGCCCCGCGTCCGTCACCCGGGCCCCCTCCGACGGCGGGTGCGGGGTGCGCCGCCCGTCGTGGCCCAGGTGCTCGACGGGCACGCCGTGCAGCAGCACCGCGACGTCGCTGACCAACCGCCGGTGGCAGCGCCACCACACCGTCTCGCTGCACAGCACCACGGTCGCGCGGGGGCCGCGGGCGACGTCGTCGAGCAGCGCCGCCATGCCCGCGCGGAACTCGTCGGTGCGGGTGTGCGCGGCGTAGGCGCGGAACGCCTCGACGCGCCACCAGGGGTCGAGGTCGGCGGCGGGCGGGGTGGGGCGGGAGCCACCCGCGCCGGCTGCTGCCCGGGGTCCCGCCTCGGTGGAGTGCCCGTCGCCGGAGAGCGCCTCGGACGAGGCCACGCGCGACACCGCCGAGACGGTCCTCCGACCCCCGAGCCGAGGCTCCCAGCGGTACTCCACCCCGGCGTCGGGCAACCAGCGCGCCAGCTCGTCCCGGGCGACGTGCGGATTGCGGCGGCTGCCGGGGAAGCGCCGGACGTCGACGAGCAGACCGACCTCCGCGCCGTGCAGCACGGTCAGGATCTCGTCCTGCCCGGCGGTCCCGTGCCCGAAGGTCAGGAGCGGACGGCGAACGGCCGGGTCGTCGTCGGGCACTGTCCCTCCCAGGGTGACCGGCAGCGGGTTCGCGCCAGCCTGGCACGGCGCGTCAGGCCGCGCGCACCCACCGCGCCAGCTGACCGGCCGGCACGACGCGTCGCCGGGCGACCGCCGCGGTCGACGCCCCGAGGCCGACGAGCGTCCACACGAGCAGCGCCGCGATCGCGCCGCCCGCGCCGCCCTGACCGGTCACGACGCCCTGCAGCCCGCCCAGCGCTGCGGAGAGCGGCAGCGCCGTGAACAGGTGCTCGACGAGCGGCGGGACGGTCGAGACGACGGCGCCCGCGAGCCCGACGACCGCGATCACGACCGAGACGAACCGGCCGACCCCGGCGAGCACCGCGACGAGGCCCTGGTTGACCGCCGCGAACGCGACGCCCGCGAGCACCGCGACCGCGAAGAACGCCGCCCAGCCGCTCGGCGAGAGGTCGAGCGCGAACGCCATGATGCCGCCGACGGCGAGGCCCTGGACGGCGCCCACGAGCGCGCCCGGGGCGAACGCGCCGAGCGCGAGGCGGACCGACGAGCGCGTCGAGCCGAGCGCGCGGTGCGGCACGGCGGCGAGCACGACGAACGTCGCGAGCCCCCCGAGCCACAGCGCGAGCGCCGCGAGCCACGGCACGCTCGTGTCCCCGAACAGCGCACCGCCGTCGGACCGCGCCGCGACGGGCGTCGCGACGACGCCCGCGAGGGTCGACGCCTCCTCGTCCGTGTACGACGGCACCTGCTCGCCCGCCTGGCCGAGGCCGGAGGCGAGCTCGCCCGCGCCGGACGACAGCTCCGTCGCACCCGACGCGACCTGGCCCGCGCCCGACGCGAGGTCACCGGCGCCCGCGGCCGCGTCGTCGGCACCGGAGGCGAGCTCGCGCGCAC